>CAYLZU010000228.1:3769-5541 GCA_964388005.1 uncultured Burkholderiaceae bacterium | reverse complement strand
CGCTGGGCGCCGACGGCGCGGCGGCCCTGCAGCGGCAGCTGATCGAGCGCACGCTCGCCACCGCCTGCGCGGTGCCAGCGGCGCGGGTAACGCTCTGGGTCGCGGGAGCAACCGACCATCCGTTCATCACCGGGATCGCCGCCCGCTTCGGCGTCGCCGTCGCGCCGCAGGCCGGCGTCGACCTCGGCGCCCGCATGCACCATGCCTTCACCACGACGGCGCCGCTGGTGCTGATCGGCACCGACTGCCCGCACCTGACGCCCGACGATCTCGCCGCGGCGGCCAACGCGCTGGCCGACGACGACGTCGTGTTACAACCCGCGTCCGACGGCGGCTACGTGCTGATCGCCCTGCGCCGGCCGCAGCCGCAACTGTTCAGGTCGATCGACTGGGGGACCTCTTTGGTGCTGCAGCAGACGCTGGCCCGCATCGCCGCGCTCGGCCTGCGCTGTGCTGTGCGGCCGACGCTCGACGACCTCGACACCGAGGCCGACCTGCGCCGCGCCATCGCAGCCGGCCTGATCGCGCCGCTGTCATGAGCCCGACGGGCCGCCCCAAGGGCGAATCCCTGAGCGCGCAGCGCGAGGGTATTCCGATGAGCCCGCCGAGCCGTCCCATGCGCGAATCCTTCGAGCGCAGCGAGAAGGTGATCCCGTGAGCCTGCAGCTCCTGCTGATCGGCGGCGGCCACGCCCACCTCGGGGTGCTCGGCCTGCTGGCGAAGCGACACCGCACCGGCATCGACGTGACGCTGGTGTCGGAGCACGCGAGCCAGGCGTACTCGGGCATGCTGCCTGGCCATCTCGCCGGCCACTACGCGCTGCAGGAGTGCTCGATCCCGCTCGACCCGGTGGCCGAACAGGCGCAGGCCGACTTCGTCCGCGCCCGCATCACCGGCATCGATCTCGAACAGCGCGTCGCGGTCACCGATCGCGGCAAGGTGCTGCCGTTCGACGTCGTGTCGATCGACATCGGCCCGGCGCCGGAGCTGCGGCTGATCCCCGGCCTCGAACACACGCTGCCGGTGCGGCCGATCGACCAGCTCATCGGCGCCTGGCGCTCGCTGGAGAGCCGCTTCGCCGGCACGCCGCTGCCGCAGACGCTGGCGGTGCTCGGCGGCGGGCCGGGCGGCGCGGAGATCGTCGCCGCGCTGGCCTACCGGGCCCGCAAGGCCAACGTGCAGCTGAAGCCGTCGCTCGTCACCGGCGCCGCCGGCCTGCTGCCCGGCATGCCGCGGGCGGCGGCGAAGCTGATGCACAAGCGGCTCACCGCGCTCGGCGTGCGCGTGATCGAGGCCGATGCCGAGTCCGTGCGCCCGAACGCGGTGTCGATCCGCGGCGTCGGGCAGTACTTCGCCGACGTGATCATCTCCGTGCTCGGGGCCGCGGCCCACCCCTGGCCGCGCGAGGCAGGGCTGAAGTGCGACGAACGCGGCTTCATCCTCGTGAACCGCAACCTGCAGTCGGTCTCGCACCCGTATGTCTTCGCCGCCGGCGACTGCGCCTCGATGATCGACCGGCCCTACCCGAAGAGCGGCGTCTACGCGGTGCGCGCCGGCCCGCCGCTGGCGGAGAACCTGCTGCGGGCGCTGACGCGGCGCCGGCTGAAGCCCTGGCGGCCGCAGCGGCGGGCGCTGTACCTGCTGTCGGCCGGCGAGCAGGACGCCGTCGGCGTCTGGGGGCCGCTGGTGGTCGAGGGGCCGTGGGTCTGGCGCTGGAAGGATCGCATCGACCGCGAGTTCATCCGCCGCTTCACGCCCGGGTCATAGGCAGG
>CAYLZU010000228.1:0-3669 GCA_964388005.1 uncultured Burkholderiaceae bacterium | reverse complement strand
CAGGCCGGCCTGCTGTCGGGCGCGACCCCGTCCGACCTCGGCGTGCGCAACGGAAGGCTGAAGCCGCCGTCGCCGACCCCGAATTCGGTCAGCAGCCAGGCCGACCTTCACGCCGGCACCGGGGCACTGGTCGATGACGCGCGCATCGCGCCGCTCGCCGGCGGCGGCGACCTCGCGGCGACGATGGTGCGCCTGCGCGCGGCGATCGAGGCGACGCCGGGCGCGCGCATCGTCGAGGCGCGGCCGGATTACATCCGGGCGACGTTCACCAGCCGCTGGCTGAGGTTCGTCGACGACGCCGAGTTCTGGGCCGCCGAAGCGGAAGGCGTGATCCATGTGCGCTCGGCATCGCGGCTTGGAGAAAGCGACTTCGGCGTCAACCGCGCCCGCATCGAGACGCTGCGCGCCGCGCTGGCGGCGACAGCCGGGTAGCCGGGCGCGCCGGCCCGTGCGACGCCGCCGGGCGCGGCGCCGATAGACTGCGCCTGCTGCCCGCACTACTCCTCGCTGTCGCATGCGCGAGCACACGCTCTGGTTCTCGGTGCACAAATGGCTCGGCATCGCGCTGGGGCTGTGGTTCGCGCTGGTGGGCCTGTCGGGCGCGGTGCTGGTGTTCGAAGAGCCCGTCGACGCCTGGCTCAATCCCGACCTGCTGACGACGAACTCGCGCGGCCCGATCCTGCCGCCGGAGCGCATCGTCGAGATCGCCCGCAACTCGCCGGGCCTGCCGGGCGTGGAGCGGATCCGCCTGCCCCTGGCCGCCGGCGAGGTCTACCGCCTGCAGATGCGGACCGCGCCGTCGCGCGGCGGACGCCAGGAGCGGGTCGAGGCCACCTTCGACCCGGCAAGCGGCGATCTGCTCGGCATGCGCGGCACCGACACCTTCGCCCTCGACCGCCGCCACCTGCTGCGCACCGTGTACGAGTTCCACCGCAACGTCCTTCTCGGCAACACCGGCTCGAACATCGTCGGCATCGCCGGCTTCGCGCTGCTCGCCTCGGTGGCCACCGGCCTGCTGCTGGCGATCCCGAAGAAGCGCTCCGGATGGGCGCGGGTGGTGTGGGTCAACCTGCGCGCTTCGGCGACGCGCATCTTCTTCGACCTGCACCGCTCCGTCGGCGCCGCCTTCCTGGCGCTGCTGCTGCTGACCACGATCACCGGCGCGACGCTGGTGTACCTGAACTACGTGCGGGATCTCGTCAGCGTGTTCTCGAAGGTCGCCACTTTTCCGGTGATCCCGTGGGTGGCCGGCTCGCGCGACGAGGTGGCGCCCTTCGCGCAGGTCATCGACACCGTGCGCCGGAGCCACCCCGACCGCCGCATCACCGAGATCCACCTGCCGCTGAAGGCCACCGCCGGCTATCTCTTCTATCTGCACCGAAAGGGCGACGAGTTCCGGCTCGGCGACACCATCGTCTGGGCGCACCCGGTGACCGGCGAACTGCTGGTCGAGCGCAGCGACCGCACGCGCAACGCCGGCGAGACTCTGATGCACTGGCTCTTTCCGCTGCACAGCGGCACCGCCTTCGGCACGGCCGGCATGGTCGCCATGTGCCTTACCGGGCTGACGCCGGTGCTGCTGGTGGCCACCGGGCTGTGGGTGTGGCTGCGCAAGCGCCGCGGCGAGCGGATCGGCGAACGGCGGCGGCAGGCGCGCCAGCGCGGCGAGGCTGCGGCCCCGGCGAGGCCGATCGGCGCGCTCGCCGAGGCATCGCGGCGCGAGGATTGACCGCCGCCCACGCTCACCCCTGCAGCGCCGCCCTGCCCTCCTCGTAGCCGAGCTTCATCCGCCGCTCGATCGACTCGGCGGAAAAATCCGCCGGCCCGCCGAGCGCGGCCGGATCGGCGGTGCGCACGATGGTGAGCCTGTCGACGCGGCGGTGCTTCTTCAGCTTGACGTAGGCCGGGTGCCGCCGCACCGGGCTTGACTTCGGCAGCGCGCGGTCGACCTCGATCATCAGGTCGAGCTGCGCGTTCATCCACTGGAACAGCTTCAGGTCGTGCTGGAACTTGCCGAAGAACACCAGCTCGAAGGCGCGCTGCAGCACGTCGGTCATGTCGCGCGGCGGGCCGTCGCCGGGCGTGAACAGGTCGACGACCAGCAGTTCCCACACCGGCGCCTGCTTGCGCTGGTTGTGCCGCTCGATGGCGTTGATCGCCGGCCGCAGCGGCGTGCTGGCGATGAGCCCACCGTCCCAGTAGTGGGCGCCAGCGACGGCGGTCGGCGGAAACACCGGCGGCAGGCTGGCGCTCGCCAGGATGTGGCGCGGCTGGAGACCGTCGCGATGGCTGGAGAACTCCGCCAGGTGGCCGCTGCGCACGTCGACCGCGGTGACGATCACTTCCGTTGCCGAGGCGTTGAGCTTGCCGAAGTCGACCCACTCCTTCAGCGCCGCCTCGACCGGTGCCGCCTCGTACATGTGCGTGGCCAGCGTCGGCAGCGCGAAGTACATCGGGTTGGCGCGATAGATGTTGCGGCCGTTGGGCAACGGCAGGCTGCGCGCGAACCTGCTGGGCAGGAACGGGTTCACCGGCATCGCGAAGCGGCGCCACATGTCGCGCAGCGCTTCCAGGGGATCGCCGCGGTTGCCGACGGCGATCGCCGCCATCAGCGCGCCGATCGAGCAGCCGGTGACGATGTCGAGTTGCCGCCCCGACTCCAGCAGCGCCCGCAGCACGCCGGCCTCGTAGGCGCCGAGCGCGGCGCCGCCCTGCAGCACGAGCGCGGTGCACACGCTGTCGGCTGCGGGCCGCCCCGCCCTGCGGCGCCGCTTGGGCGCGGGTGTGCTGCTGCGTCGGCTGGACATCGGCTCTGCCTCGGATTCGACCGGCTGCGACCCTCGTATTCCATCCCCCCGAGCTTCCCGCGTCGCACTGCGTGGGTCGCGTCGTTTCGAAACGCGTGGGTCGGAACACTAGGCGCCTAGCCGTGCGCGAGGTTGATGGCGGTCAACGCGCGCCGCCGAGGACGCCCCGGCTGCCGGGCATCAACCATCGTCGCTTCGCCGCCCGAGCCGCGGCCGCCACACGGCCAGCGCGACCGCGGCCAGCGACAGCATCAGGTTGATCGCGGCGCCGATCCGCTCCGCGCGCAGCGCCGCCTCCAGCGGCCGCACCGACAGCGAGCCTTCGAGCGCCATCTGCGCCAGGGCGGCGGCGCGCATCACCGCCGGCTGCACCACCACCAATGCGATGCCGGCGACCAGCAGGCCGATCAGCGCCTTGGCCCAGATCCAGCGCGCCTCGATCAGCGCCGGCTGCTTCACCGTCAGCAGCATGCCGCTTGCCACGAGCAGCACCAGCGCCGGCAGGCCGAGCGTCTGCGCCACGGTCTCGATGGCGCGGCGGGCGGTGGCGAAGGCCGAGGCGGTCGAGTCGTCGGCCGTCAGCGACAGCAGCAGCGTCACCGCCAGCGCGCCGGCGAAGCCGATCGCGGCAACGACGTGCAGCAGTTTGAGCAGGTGCTTCATCGGCGCCGGTGCCTCCGCGATCGGACGCGCATCGGCACGAGGTTAATGCGCCGCGGCGCCGCCGAGTCCTGGCCGCCGCGGCCGGCGGCGTCGATAGGACGAGCGGGCGCACCGCGCGCCCGCCCGTCTCGAGCGCCGGCGGGACTCCTCAGGCGCCCTTGTAGATCTCGGCGATCAGGTCCTTCATGGCATCGCGCGT
>CAYLZU010000227.1:0-5557 GCA_964388005.1 uncultured Burkholderiaceae bacterium | reverse complement strand
CGGCCGGCCGCGACAGCAGGTTCCACTCGCGGGTGTACTCGGCGCGGCCGCCGGCATGGGCCGGGTCGGTCGACGAGAGTTCGCAGACGATCCGGTCGGCGAGCACGTCGGTCACCTGCCGTATTTCTTCGAAGCGGGCGGCGCGCAGCCGATCGTGGCTGTCGAAACGCCAGAGGTCGCCTGGCCGCACGCTCGGTCGGCCGGCGCCAGCCGTTCCGGCGCTGCCGGCGCTTGCACTCATCTGTTCGACCTCCGTTCGGGCCTGCCCGGGCTTCGCCGACACGCTCGCCGGGCGCGGATCCGATGTGATCGACGCCAACGAGCGTGAAGCGGACGCAGGCGATCGTAGCCGGGCTCCGCGGGCCGTGCCGGGGCGCTGCCGGCCTTCTATGTCGACCGGCCTATGCCGTGTGGCCGCCCGCATGTGGCCGTCTGCTCAATGGTCCCGCGCCCTCGCCGGCGCGACGATGCCGACATGCCGCAGAACGATGCGGCCAATTCAAGGGAGAACGAAATGCGCGGACTTCGATATCTCGGCAAGAAGGCGACGATGCCTGGCTCGTCCTGGAAGCAGTTGCCTTTCGCGGCGCTCGCCTCTTCGATCGCTGTCTCGGTGCTGTTCGTGCTGTCGCCGGCAGCGCGGGCCCAGAGCACCCTCGAGGAGCGCGCGGCGGCCGAGTACGAGGTGCAGCACTTCGCCGAAGCGCTGTCTCTGTACGAGCAACTGGCGCGAGATGGCAGCTCCCGGGCAGCGGAGATGGCGGGAACGATGCTGCTCTGCGGCGAGGCGCTGTACGGCCAGCAGGTGCCTCGGGACCAATCGCGCGCGGCGATGCTGCTGAAGCAGGCGGCCGTAGACGGGCGCCCGGTCGCGGCGCTGCTGCTGAAGCGGGCCTCCGCCGCTCGGCAAGCCGCCTCGACGGTGGCGGCCGAGGAACCTGTCGACTCGTGGAGCGAACCGGCCCCGTTCGGCGCCGCCTTCCGCGCTGACTGACCGCGGATCCCGGCGGACCCGATGCGCGAACGGCAGACATCAGGCACCACGGGCGTGAACGACCAGGCGCGGGCCAGTCGCGGCGCCGCCGCCTGCGGACAGAGGAGGCTATGAACCATGCTGCACATCGAGGTGTTCGCCGGCGCGCAGTGGCCGCTTCCCGAGTACACGCTGCACTGGGCCTACCTGATCTCCGGTCTGCTCATCGCATCGCACTACCTGCCGCTGCTGCGCCGGGCGTGGCGGCACCCCGAGGCGACCGCGGCGGCCCAGCCCCTGTCCACCTGGGCGGTCTGGACGCTGTGCCGGATGGTCGCGTTCACCTACGGCCTGTTCATCCTGCACGACCTCGTCTTCCTCATCGTCGTCGGCGCCGACATCGCCGGTCGCTTCGCGATGGCGCTGCTGATCGTGCGCGCGCGCTGGCTGCTGGCGCGCAGGCAGGCGCAGATGGCGGCAGGGGCCGTCCTCGTGCCGGTAGGCTGACGCGCGCGAGGCCATCGGCGCGCCCGGGCTCGACGCCGGCTGCTGCCGCTTATCCGTCCTCGCGCAGCCGCTGCTGCGCGAGGAACACGGCCTCGGTACGATTGCGCGCCCGCAGCACCCGGAACACCGCCAGCAGATGCGCCTTGACCGTGCCTTCGGACAGTCCGAGTTCGCGCGCGATCAGCTTGTTCGGCAGGCCGCGTGCCAGGGCGCGCAGCACCTCGAGCTGACGCGGCGTCAGGCCGGTCGATGCCGGGTGGGGCGCTGCCTGCGATCCGGGGCCGGCCGACAGCAGCCGCAGCGGCGCGTACGTGCCGCCGGCCAGCACCAGGCGCACCGCCTGCGCGATCACCTCGGCGTGATCCGACTTCGGAATGAAGCCGGCCACGCCGAGGTCGATCAGTTCGTGGATCAGTCGCGGATCCTCGACCGCCGACATCACGATCAGCGGCACGGTGGGATAACGCTGCCGAAGCTGCGCGATCCAGCCGGTGCCGGCCGCGCCCGGCATGTTGTAGTCGAGCAGCGCAACGTCGATGTCGGGGTTCGACGCCAGCAGTCCGGCTACTCCGCTGCTGTCCTCCGCCTCGAGCCAGTCGATGCGCGGCGCCAGGCCGGCCAGGGCCACGCGCATGGCGATGCGAACCATCTCGTGGTCGTCGGCGACCAGCAGCCGCAACGGCCGCGCCGACGGATCGCCGGTGGCGCCGGCAGCGGGCGCGTCTGGGTGGGCCATGGTCTCGTCGTCGATCCGGAACGGTTGCGGGCCGGCAAGTATGCCCAGTGACCGCCGGTCGTGGCCATTGCCCGCCGTCTGCCTGCTCTTGACGGCGCTGATGCTGGCGGCGGTCGCATCGGCCGCCGGCGATCAGGCCTGGCCGCTGAAGCTCGACTCGGCACTGCTGGACTACACGGCGCAGGACGGCACGGCCGGGCCGGTGCAGCAGGTGGTGCTGCCGCGCTTCCTGCCGGCGGCGCCGCCCGGACACCAGGGAAGGCTGCGCTTTGCCTTCGAACTGCAGCAGCCGGCCGCGCTGCTGCTGCTGGTGGAGGCGACGCGCGAGCACTTCATCGCCCGGGTCAACGGCGTGCAGGTCTACGACAGCACCGGCGGCGATCCGCTGGCGCCGCCGCTGCGCAACTGGCGCATGTCGCCGACCTTTCCGCTGCCGGCCTCGGCGCTGCGCAGCGGCGCCAACGAGATCGAGCTGACGCTGTCGACGCCTGCGGGCCGCGTGCTGCGCATCGCGCCGCTGTGGATCGGCAGCCACGCGACCGTCGAGCGCGTCGCCCTCGGCGTCATGCTGCGCGACGAGATCGGCCCGCTGGCGATCGTGGTCGTGCTGGTCACGCTCGCCGTGATCGCCGTCGTCCTGGCCCGCGACAGCTCCGACCGCGACCTGCTGCTGCTGTACGCGGCCGGGGCGCTGATGTTCGCGCTGGTCACGTTGAGCGCGCTGCTGCCCGAGCAGCCGCTGCCCCAGGTCCACTACTTCGCCTGGTGGTACGCGATCTACATGTGGTCGCCGTGCGCGCTCAATCTGCTGGCGCTGCGTTTTGCCGGCCTGCGCTGGCCCGGTTACGAACGGCTGCTGGGGATCCTGTCCGCGCTGGCGCTGCCGGTGACCTACACCGCGGCGGCCTCCGGCGGCGGCCTCGGTTTCGCCGCCGTCTGGCTGCTGCTCGCCAACTCGCTCGCCATCCCGCTGATGCTGATGCTGGGGCGCCGCCGCCTGGTCGACGGCAACCGCCGCGCCGGCTGGATGCTGCTGTTCGTCGGCGTCTGCTGGGCGATGGCGCTGCACGACATCGTCGTCGGCTTTGTCCTGCAGAGGATCGTCAAGTACTACCTGCTCGCGCCCTACGTCGGCCTGGTGCACGCCTTCTGGGCGGGCTGGATCCTGATCGGCCGCTACCAGCGCACGGCGCGCGATCTGGCGACGCTGAACCTCGAACTGGACCAGCGCGTGAAGGCCGCCAACGCCCGCCTGCAGGAGCAGCTGGCGCAGGTGCAGCAGGCGCATCGCGACGCCGAACAGGCCAGCGCCGCCAAGTCGAACTTTCTGGCTGCGGTCAGCCATGACCTGCGCCAGCCGCTGCACTCGCTGGGGATGTTCGTCTCGGCGCTCGAGCAGCACGTGGCCAGCGGCGAGGGCAGGGAGATGCAGCGGCGGGTCTCGGGCGCCTTCGCCGCGCTCGAGGGGCTGTTCAACGAACTGCTCGACCTGTCGCGGCTCGATGCCGGAACGATCGAGGCGCGACTGCAGCCGGTGGCGTTGCAGCCGATGTTCGATCGCCTCGGCGATCTGTTCCACGCCGAAGCGGACCAGCGCGGCCTGAGCCTGCGCTTCGTGCCGACGCGGCTCGCGGCGCGCACCGACCCGGTCCTGCTGGAGCGGATCGTCGCCAACCTGGTGTCCCTCGCCCTGCGCTACACGCACAGGGGCGGCGTGCTGATCGGTGCGCGGCGCCGCGGCGGGCAGACGGTGATCGAAGTGCGCGACTCCGGCATCGGCATCGCGCCCGACGAGAAGGGCAAGGTCTTCGACGACTTCTACCAGGTCGACAATCCGGCGCGCGACCGGCGTCGCGGCCTGGGACTCGGGCTGGCGATCGTCCGTCGCCTTGCGCGGCTGCTCGGCCACGAGGTCGAACTGCGCTCGTCGCCCGGCCGCGGCACCGTGTTCAGCATCCGCCTGCCGCGCGCGGAAGCGGCGGCGGCCGAGACGCGGGACGCGGCCGGCGAGGCGCGGCAGACCCTGGGCGGCAGGCGGGTGCTGGTCGTCGACGACGAGGCCGAGGTGCGCGAGGCAACGATGGCGCTGCTGCAGCTGTGGGGCATCGACGCCGTCGGTGCGGCCGGGCCGGCCGATGTCGATTGGCTGCTGGCCGGCGGCCAGCGGATCGACGCCGTGATCGCCGATCTGCGCCTGGGGGCGGAGCTCGACGGCATCGACCTCGTCGAGCGGCTGCGCCGCGCCATCGGCACCGACGTGCCGGCGCTGCTGGTCTCGGGCGATACCGGCGCCCGCGAGCTCGTCTGCGTCAGATCGAGCGGCCTGCCGATGCTGGTCAAGCCGGTGGCGCCGGCCAGGCTGAAGGCGGCGCTGCACGCCTGCCTGAACGCAGGCGCGAACCGGCCGCCGGCGCCGGATGGTCAACGGCTTGCAGCCCGTGTGGCCTGAGCGGCCCGTTCGCATGTTCCGGTCGGCGCTGGCCATCGAAGGCTTTGGCGCGGTCCGGCGAATCCGTCGCGCCGGATCTGCCGAGGGGGCAGGGGCGGACAGCGGTGCCATCATGCGCACGGCGGCCGCCGACGCGGCCCGCGCCCACTGAAGGAGCCCTGCCGTGGCGGAAACGATCGCCTGGTCCGAGCTTGCCGGCCAGCTACAGACCGGCGACGTCCTGTCGTTCGAGGGGGACAACCCGGTCGATTGGGCGATCCGGTTCGTCGAGGGTGAGCCGTACACCCACGTCGGCATCGTGATCAGGGACCGTGCGGGCCTGTGGTTCTGGGATGCGCCCGGAGGCGGAAAGACCTTTCCGGATCCCGTTTCGAAGATTCCGAATCAGGCCGGCGCCCGTGTCGCGGACCTGCACGACGTCGTCAGCTATTACATGACGACCGGCGGTGAGGTGAGGATGTGGGCGCGGCAGCTCGCGCCCGCGATCACGCCGGAGCAGCAGGAGTCGTTGATGATCTTCGTCCGGCTCGCCGACGGCACGCCGTTTCCGGGCAGCGACCTGAAGCTGCAACCCCCCTATAACGAGGCGATCGGATTTGCCGCGAGCTGGCTGTTCGGGAAGGAAGCGCATGGAACGATCGCCGGGTCGTTCTTCTGTGCCCAGCTGGCGGCGCAGTCCTACATGGCGATGGGGCTGCTGCCGATCTGGCCGCGACCGGCGAATGCCTACGACCCCGCCTCGTTCAATTCCGACGATCCGTCCGCTTTTCCCCTGATCGGCCACCGATTGAGTCCGCGGCGACAGGTGACGTTCTAGCCGCGGCCGCGCGGATGCGCGGCCGCCGCGTCATTCAGCGCGCCACCCGCACCGCGAAGCGGCGGTTGCCGAAGC
>CAYLZU010000226.1:0-5605 GCA_964388005.1 uncultured Burkholderiaceae bacterium | reverse complement strand
GCTGCTGATCGTCAACACCGCCAGCAAGTGCGGCTTCACGCCGCAGTACAAGGGGCTCGAAGAGCTGTACCGGAAGTACGGCGAGCGGGGCTTCGCCGTGCTCGGCTTCCCGAGCAACCAGTTCGGCGAGCAGGAGCCGGGCCCGGAATCCGAGATTGCCGAGTTCTGCGAGATGAACTTCGGCGTCACCTTCCCGCTGTTCGCCAAGGTCGACGTCAACGGCGAGTCGGCGCACCCGCTGTTCAGGTTCCTGACCAAGGCAAAGCCCGGGCTGCTCGGCTCGGAGGCGATCAAGTGGAACTTCACCAAGTTCCTCGTCGACCGCAGCGGCAAGGTCGTCAGGCGCTATTCGCCGACCACTGATCCGAAGGAAATCGCCGCCGACATCGAGAAGCTGCTCGACGCCGCCTGATCCCGATCGGCGATTACCGCCGACTGCAGGCAAGGATGAGGCAGCGCCGCGGCGCCGCCCGATCGACGGGCACGCTGAAGGAGGGCGCCGGGACGGTCCGCTTCGGCAGCGGCGCCCGTACCGGCCCGTCCACCCAGGCCTCCGCCTTCGAGTCTGGCCCGGGGACGGATCCGGAAGAACTGACCGGCGCCGCCGGTCCGGGCCGCGAAGGCGGGCGAGCTTCAGGCCGCTGACGGCGGGCGATCGCGGTAGCTGCCGGCAACCATCTCGAAGCGGAACAGCCGGCACTCGATGGCGCCGTTGTACAGGACCGTCCTGCGCGTTTCGTGCAGCCGCATCTGCCGCGGCAGATCGCGGTCGGCCGACAGCAGCCACGCGGTCCAGCCGGGAAACGCCGCCTTCAGCCGGTCGCCGAAGTCGCGCATCAGCGCCGGCACGGTGGCCGACTTCGGCGCGCTCTGCTCGCCGTAGGGCGGGTTGGTGACGATCATGCCGGCGGCTGCGGTCGGCAGCGCATGCCGGGCATCCGCCGCCGCGAACGTCAGCCTGCCGTCGTCGAGCCAGGCCCCCAGGCCGGCCAGGCGGGCGTTGCCGCGCGCGGTGTCGATGACGCGGGTCGAGATGTCGGCCCCGGCGATGCGGGCGGCGACACTGTCGTCGATGGCATCGGCGGCCTGCTGCTTCAGCTGCCGCCAGGCGGTCGCATCGAAGCTCGAAAGCCTTTCGAAGCCGAAGCGTCGTTTCTGCCGGGGGGCGCGCCGATATGCGATCAGCGCCGCCTCGATGGCGAGCGTGCCGCTGCCGCAGACGGGGTCGAGCAGCGGCACGTCCGCCGTCCAGCCGGATAGCGTCAGCAGCGCCGCGGCGAGGTTCTCCTTCAACGGCGCCTCGCCCTTCTCGGCCCGCCAGCCGCGCTTGAACAGCGGCTCGCCGGACAGGTCCAGATACAGCGTCAGCCGCTCGCCCGCGAGGTAGGCGAACACGCGCACGTCGGGCTGCGCGCGGTCGATCGACGGCCGTTCTCCGGTCGCCTCACGCAGCCGGTCGACGATCGCATCCTTGATGCGCAGGGTGGCGAAGTCGAGGCTGCGCAGCGGCGAGCGGGAGGCGTTCAGGTCGACGCGCAGGGTCTTGCGGGCGTCGAAGTGCTCTTCCCAGGCGACTGCCCGCGCCGCGTCGTACAACTCGTCCTCGCCGCGGACATCGGCGGCCGCGATCTGCCAGAGGACGCGGCTGGCGATGCGGCTCGCCAGGTTCGCCGCATAGGCGGTGCGAAGCCCGCCTTCGAACGCGGCGCCGCCGCTTTCGGTTTGGATCTGCCCGGCGCCGAGCGCCCGCAGCTCGTCGGCGAGCAGCGGCTCCAGCCCGCGCGGGCAGATGGCAAAGAACTGTTCGGCGTTCACGGCGGACGCGCGGGGTCGATGGCGGCCGGGCGAACGATACGCGCTCCTACAATCGGGCACTCCAGAACGCAGGCGGGGGCCAGCGATGCAGCCCAGCGTCTTCACCCGGATCATCAACGGCGAACTGCCGGCGGCGACGGTCTACGAGGACGAGCACACGATCGCCTTCATGGACGCCGGCCAGGTCAATCCGGGGCACGTGATCGTCGCCACGAGGCGGCAGGTCGAGACGATCCTCGATCTCGACGACGAGCTCGCCGGCCAGCTCTTCCGCACCGTGGCCAAGGTGGCGCGCGCGGTCGATGCCGCCTTTCACCCGGAAGGCATCACCGTGCTGCAGGCGAACAGGCCTGCCGGCTGGCAGACGGTGCCGCACGTGCATGTGCACGTGCTGCCGCGCCACGCCGGCGACGGCGTCGGACTGGTGTGGCCGCGCAAGGAGCCGCCGCTCGACCTACTGCGGGCGCTGGCGGCGCGGATCGCGGTGAAGTAGCGCTCAGCGGCGCAACTGGCCGCTGCCGAAGACGACGTACTTCCGCGAGGTGAGGCCTACGAGCCCGACCGGGCCGCGGGCGTGCAGCTTGTCGGTGGAGATGCCGATCTCGGCGCCGAGGCCGTATTCGAAGCCGTCGGCGAAGCAGGTCGGCGCGTTGGCCATCACCGAGCTGGAGTCGACCTCGCGCAGGAAGCGTTCGATGGCGACATGGTCGCGGCTGACGATGGCGTCGGTGTGGTGCGAGCCGTAGTGCTCGATGTGGGCGATGGCGGTGTCGAGCGAGTCGACCACCCGCACCGCGAGCACCGGCGCCAGGTATTCGGTGAACCAGTCCTCCTCGTCCGCGGCCTTCGCCTGCGGCACGATGGCGCGGGTGGCGGCGCAGCCGCGCAGCTCGACGCCGAGCGCCAGCAGTTCAGCGGCGACCTGCGGCAGGAACACCGAAGCGACGTCGGCGTGCACCAGCAGCGTTTCCATCGCGCCGCAGATGCCGGTGCGGTAGGTCTTGGCGTTGACGGCGATCGCCACCGCCTGCGTCAGGTCGGCGGCGGCGTCGACATAGACGTGGCAGTTGCCGTCGAGGTGCTTGATCATCGGCACCCGGCTCTCCGCCGCCAGCCGCTCGATCAGCCCGCGGCCGCCGCGCGGCACGATGACGTCGACGTACTTCGGCATCGACACCAGCAGGCCGACCGCGGCGCGGTCGGTGCTGTCGACGAGCTGCACCGCGTCGGCCGGCAGTCCGGCCTCGTGCAGGCCGCGGCCGACCTGCCGGGCCAGCAGGCGGTTGCTGTCGAATGCTTCCGAGCCGCCGCGCAGGATGGTGGCGTTGCCGCTTTTCAGGCACAGGGCGGCGGCATCGACGGTGACGTTCGGCCGGCTCTCGTAGATGATGCCGATCACTCCCAGCGGCACGCGCATGCGGCCGATGCGCAGCCCCGACGGCTGCGGCCTGACTTCCGTCACTTCGCCGACCGGATCGGGAAGCAGCGCGATCTGCTCCACGCCGGAGGCCATCTTCTCGATTCCCGCCGCGGTCAGCCGCAGGCGATCGGCGAGCGGCGGCTCGAGCCCGCCCTTGACCGCGCGCTCGACATCGGCGGCGTTGGCGGCAAGCAGTTCGGCCACCGCCCCGCGCAGGGCGGAGGCGATCGCCGCCAGGGCGGCGTTCTTCTGCGCCGTCGTTGCCCGCGCCATGGCGGAAGCGGCATTGCGGGCCCGCCGGCCGACCGCCTCCATGTAGGCGGGCAGTTCCGCGGACGGGGTCAGTTCGGCAGGGGCGTTCAACGGCAGGCGCAGGCGACGGCGATGTCGCTCAATTCTAGCCACGGGTCGCTGTCGGAGCGCGGCGCCGCGAGACCCTTGACGAGCCGGTCGATGTCGGCGCAGCGGGCCAGCATCCGCGCCACCGTCGCCGCGGACAGTCGCCGCAGCGCCTGCGGCAGCAGCTTCTCGCGCGGCCCCCAGATCCGCAGCTCGCGCGCGATGGCGGCGAGCGGCTTGCCGGCAGCCGCGGCCTCATGCGCCCGCAGCAGCGTGCGCAGTTCCTCGGCCACCACCCACAGCACCAGCGGCAGCGGCTCGCCCTCGGCGCGCAGGCCTTCGAGCAGGCGAGCCGACCGCGCGCCATCGCCGGCGAGCAGCGCCGGGGCCAGGGCAAAGACGTCGTAGCGGGCGACATCGAGCACGCTGTCGGCGACCTGTTCGAGGGTCAGCGCGCCTTCGGGGTGCAGCAGCGCCAGCTTCTCGATTTCCTGGTGCGCGGCGAGCAGATTGCCTTCCACGCGGTCGGCGATGAATTCCAGCGCCTCGCGCGGAGCGCGCTGCCGGTTGCGCGCCAGCCGCGAGGCGATCCAGTCCGGCAGCGCCGCCCGCTCGACGCGATCGATTTCGATCCACACCGCGGCGTGCTGCAGCGCCGCCGCCCACTTTGCCGCCCGCGTCTCGCGGTCCAGGCGCGGCAGGCTGATCAGCGTCAGCAGGTCCGGCGGCGGCGCTTCGGCGAACGCGCGCAGCGCTTCGCCGCCGGGCTTGCCGGGTTTTCCGCCGGGCAGGCGCAGTTCGACGATGCGCTTCTCGGCGAACAGCGACAGGCCGCCCGCGGCCTGCGTCAGCCGCGACCAGTCGAAGCGTGCATCGGCATGCAGTACTTCGCGCTCGCTGTAACCGGCGGCGCGCGCGGCGGCACGGATCGCATCGCAGGCCTCGATCGCGAGCAGCGGCTCGTCGCCGGCGACGACGTAGATCGCCGCCAAGCCGCCCGCCGACCGCGAGCGCAGGTGCCCGGCAAGGGCGTCGGCCTTCAGCAGCATCAGCGGTTCAGCGCCGACATCCGGCGCAGCACCTGCTGGCCGACGTCGATCAGCATGTCCTGGTAAAGCTGCGCCTCCTCGTACTCCCTGGCGAGCAGCTGCTCCTCGCGGGCGAACAGGTCGCGCGTCACGTTCACCGTCGTCGCGGCGAGCAGCTCGCTGCCCCTGGGGTCGACCACCCGGAACGACGTGCGCAGTCGCAGCCGGTACTCGCGGGCCCGACCCTGGGCGTCGACCGCCGCCACGTCTCGTTCGCGCGTCTCGCCGAGGATCTCGATCACCGCCGCCGCGGCTGCCCGATCGTCGACGACCCGGGTCGAGGTGCCGCCGCGGATCCCGCGCGCCAGCTCGGGGCCGACGGTGGAGGTCGGCGGCGCGGCGATGAAGACGCTGTCGAACGGAAGCTGCTGCGTGCCGCGCAGCCGAAACCCGCAAGCGGCCAATCCGCCCGAGAGGACGAGCGCGCCAAGGCGCGCGATGGCCGATCGGCGAGCGGATTGGCCGTCCCCGCGCAGGCGGGGACCCAGTGAGCAACCCTTTCCCGAGAGGGCGAGCGCGCCGAGGCGGGCGACGGCCGATCGGCGGGCGGATTGGCCGTCCCCGCCTTCGACCGTGCGCCGGGGCAGGCTGCCGCGCGGACCGGCCTCAGACCACCACATTGACGAGCTTGTTCGGCACCACCACGACGCGCTTGACCGCGGCGCCGGCGATGAACCTCCGCACCGCCGCGTCGGCCAGTGCCGCCTGCTCGATCGCCTGCCTGTCGGCGGCGGCCGGGACGCGGATGGCGCCGCGCAGCTTGCCGTTGACCTGCACCACCAGCTCGATCTCGTCCTGCCGCAGCGCCTCTTCGTCGGCTGCCGGCCAGGGCGCGTCGAGCAGGTCACCCAGCGCCGCGGCGTAGCCCAGCTCCTGCCACAGCACGTGGGTGATGTGCGGCGCGATCGGGTACAGCACGCGCAGCAGGATGCCGAGACCCTCG
>CAYLZU010000225.1:0-5661 GCA_964388005.1 uncultured Burkholderiaceae bacterium | reverse complement strand
CGCAGGGCATTACGCCGTGTCCGGCTCGCGCCCTCGGGGGGCGGAGCGTGGACATGAGCCAGTGCCTGCGCACGGGCGAATGCCTCGCGAAGGGGGCAACATGACCGCCATGGCGACGCGAATCGAACGCGACACGTTCGGCCCGATCGAGGTGCCGGCCGAACGGCTCTGGGGCGCGCAGACGCAGCGCTCGCTGCAGTTCTTCGCCGTCTCCAGCGAGAAGATGCCGCAGGAACTGGTGCTTGCGCTGGTGCGGGTGAAGCGGGCGGCGGCGCAGGTGAACGGGGAACTCGGCCTGCTCGACGCGCGCAAGGCGGCGGCGATTCGCGCCGCCTGCGACGAGGTGATCGCCGGCGGCCATGCCGATGAGTTCCCCTTGTCCGTCTGGCAGACCGGCTCGGGCACGCAGACGAACATGAACGTCAACGAGGTGCTGGCCAATCGCGCCTCGGAACTGCTCGGCGGCGGGCGCGGCATGGCGCGGCTCGTCCATCCGAACGACGACGTCAACCGCGGCCAGAGCAGCAACGATGTCTTCCCGTCGGCAATGCATGTCGCCGCGGCGCTGGCGATCGAGCAGCACCTGCTGCCCGCGCTGAGCGGGTTGAAGATGACTCTGGCCGGCAAGGCGGCCGCGTTCGCCGACATCGTCAAGATCGGCCGCACCCACCTGCAGGACGCCACGCCGCTGACGCTCGGCCAGGAGTTCTCCGGTTACGTGGCGCAACTGGATCTCGCCGCGGCGGCGATCGCCGCTGCGCGGCCGGCGGTGCGCGAACTGGCGATCGGCGGCACGGCGGTCGGCACCGGACTGAACTCGCACCCCGAGTTCGGCGCAAGGGTGGCGGCAAGGCTCGCCGCCGACACCGGGCTTGCCTTCGTCCCGGCGCCGAACCCGTTCGCCGCGCTGGCCGGACACGAGCCGCTGCTGGCGCTGCACGGCGCGCTGAAGACGCTCGCCGCCGCGTTGAACAAAATCGCCAACGACATCCGCTGGCTGGCGAGCGGCCCGCGCGCCGGCATCGGCGAGATCGCCATTCCCGAGAACGAGCCCGGCTCGTCGATCATGCCGGGCAAGGTCAACCCGACCCAGTGCGAGATGCTGACCATGGTCGCGGCGCAGGTCGCCGGCAACGACGTGGCGGTGGCGATCGGCGCCATGGGCGGCAACTTTGAGCTGAACGTCTACAAGCCGCTCGTCGCCCACAACGTCCTGCAGTCGATCCGCCTGCTTGCCGACGGCATGGCGAGTTTCGACGCCCACTGCGCGCGCGGCATCGAACCGAACCGCCAACGGATCGCCGAACTGGTCGGCCGCTCGCTGATGCTGGTCACCGCGCTGGCCCCGCACATCGGTTACGACCGGGCGGCGGCAATCGCCAAGCGCGCGCACCGGGATGACAGCAGCCTGCGCGAGGCGGCGCTGGCGCTGGGCGTCGATGGCGGCGACTTCGACCGCTGGGTGCGCGCCGAGGCCATGATCGGCCCCTCGCTGCCGTGATCCCCGCGGCGCAGCTGCTCGCGGCTTCTGCGTTGCCGCGCCTCGAAGCGCGGCTGCTGCTCGCCGCCGCCCTCGGCACCACCGTCGAGCGCCTGCTCGCGCGTCCGGAGCTGGGTGTTGGCGCCGAGGCGTCGGCCCGTTTCGCCGCGCTGGCGGATCGCCGTGCGAACGGCGAGCCCGTCGCTTACCTGCTCGGCGAGAAGGAGTTCTACGGCCTTCGCTTCGAGGTCACGGCCGCCGTGCTCGTGCCGCGGCCGGAGACCGAACTGCTGGTCGAGGTGGCGCTGGCGGGCCTGCGCCCGTCGCCGGCGCCGCGTGTGCTCGATCTCGGCACCGGCTCGGGATGCGTTGCCATCGCCGTGGCGCTGCACTGCCCGGCGGCGCGGGTGCTGGCCGTCGACCGGTGCCCCGATGCGCTCGCGGTGGCACGGCGAAACGCGCGGCAGCTCGGCGCCCGCGTCGACTTCGCGCTGGCCGACTGGATGGAGGGCATCGACAGCCGCTTCGACCTGATCGTCGCCAATCCGCCGTATGTCGCCGAAGACGATCCGCACCTGCGCGACCTGCGGCACGAGCCGCGATCGGCGCTGGCCGCCGGCGCCGACGGCCTCGATGCGCTGCGCCGGATCGTCGCCGCGGCGCCGGCGCGCCTCGGGCCCGGCGGCCGCCTGGCGGTCGAGCACGGCCATGACCAGGGCGCGGCGGTGCGGGCCCTGTTTGCCGCCGCCGGCTTCACCGACGTTGGGACCGTGCGCGATCTGGCCGGCCTGGAACGAGTCTGCGCCGGGACGGTCACGGCAGCCGCCGACGGGCGCTGAATCGGCACCGCCGCCGCGGTTTGACGCCCGCGGGGGCGATTCCTACACTGCCCCGCTCTGTCACGAACCACGGACGCTGTTTGCCATGGACGCCAAGGAATTCATCCGCAAGACCGTCACCGAACACCCGGTGGTCCTGTTCATGAAGGGCACCGCGCAGTTCCCCCAGTGCGGCTTCTCCGGCCGCGCGATCCAGATCCTGAAGCAGTGCGGGGTGAAGAACCTCGTCACCGTCAACGTGCTCGACGACGACGATGTCCGCCAGGGGGTGAAGGAGTTCGCCAACTGGCCGACGATCCCGCAGCTGTACGTCAAGGGAGAGTTCGTCGGCGGCTCGGACATCATGATGGAGATGTTCGAATCCGGCGAACTGAAGGACATCCTCGACAAGGCGCAGGCCGCTTGACCGACGCCGGGCCGCGGCGGCTGATCGTCGCCATCACCGGCGCCTCGGGCGCCGTCTACGGCGTCCGGCTGCTGCGGCGGCTGCGGGAGACCGGCGGCATCGAGACGCACCTGCTGCTGTCGTCGGCAGGGGTGCTCACCGCGCACCAGGAACTGGAACTGAAGCGGGCCGACATCGAGGCGCTCGCCGATGTCGTGCACAACGTCAACGACATCGCCGCGCCGCTGGCCTCGGGATCGTTCCGCACCATCGGCATGGCGGTCGCGCCGTGCTCGGTGAAGACGCTCGCCGCCTGCGCCGCCGGCCTGGCGGACAACCTGATCAGCCGCGCCGCCGACGTCTGCTTCAAGGAGCGGCGCCGGGTGGTGTTGATGCTGCGCGAGACGCCGCTGAACCTGGCCCACATCCGCGCCATGGAGACGGTGACGCTGATGGGCGGGGTGATCTTCCCGCCGGTGCCGGCGTTCTACCAGCGGCCGGCATCGATCGAGCAGATGGTCGACCATTCGATCGCCCGCGTGCTCGACCTGTTCGGCATCGACAACGCGCTGGCGCCGCGCTGGGGCGGGATGGGCGCGTCGGCCGCGAAGCTGGTGCCGGCAGAGGGACTCGAACCCCCGACCACCTGATTACAAATCAGATGCTCTACCAACTGAGCTATGCCGGCAGCCGCGGCAGTTTAGCGGAGCAACATTCGACTCCGCCTGCCGCGTGAGCGGTCGGCCCGCGTCGCGCGCCGCGGAGCGGGACCGAACGCCGATGCGCCGAGCCGCCGGCGCCGGCGAATGCCGCCGGGCAGCGGTCAGACGGCGACGGCGCCGCGGCGCCCCCGATACGATCGCCCCCGGTTCCCTGCGCACCACCTGATCCCGATGGCAACCCTGCTGGTCACCGGCGCCGCCGGCTACATCGGCTCGCACACGGCGCTGGCGCTGCTCGAAGCTGGCCACGACGTGGTGAGCCTCGACAACTACTGCAACAGTTCGCCGAGGGCGCTCGACCGCGTGCAGCGCATCGCCGGCAGGCCGCTGGCGGCGGTCGAGGGAGATGTCCGCGACGCGCGACTGCTGGCGGAACTGTTCTCGCGCCATGCCTTCGACGGCGTGATCCACTTCGCGGCGCTGAAGGCGGTCGGCGAGTCGGTGGCGAAGCCGCTCGAGTACTACGCCAACAACGTCGGCGGCACGATCGCACTGCTGCGGGCGATGCAGGCGGCGGAGGTCCGGCGCATCGTCTTCAGTTCATCGGCGACCGTCTACGGGGCGCCCGACGCGCTGCCGATCGCCGAGGACGCGCCGATCCGCACCACCAATCCGTATGGGGCCACCAAGGCGATAGTCGAGCAGATGCTGCGCGACCTCGCCGGCGCCGACCGGCGCTGGTCGATGGTGTCGCTGCGCTACTTCAATCCGATCGGCGCCCACCCGAGCGGCGCCATCGGCGAGGACCCCCACGACGTCCCCAACAACCTGTTCCCGTTCATCTGCCAGGTCGCCGGCGGCCGGCGCGAACGGCTGTCGGTGTTCGGCGCCGACTGGCCGACGCCGGACGGCACCGGCGTGCGTGACTACCTGCACGTGGTCGATCTCGCCTCCGGGCACCTGCGGGCGTTCGAGTTCGCGCGGCGGCGGTCGGGCTTCGCCGCGATCAACCTCGGCACCGGCCGCGGCGTGAGCGTGCTCGAACTCGTCAGGGCGTTCGAGGCCGCGACCGGCCGGCCGGTGCCCTACACGGTCACGGCCCGCCGGCCGGGCGACATCGCCGCCTGCTGGGCCGATCCGACTGCCGCGCAGCGCCTGCTCGGCTGGCGCGCCGAGCACAGCATCGAGCAGGCCTGCGCCGACGGCTGGCGCTGGCAGCAAGGCAATCCCGACGGCTACCGGGACTGACGCGCGGCGCCGGTCGGGAGCGGCCTCGGGCCCGCCCGGCCGGACGCCGCAGTTCCGGCGCGCGACGGCTCGGAACTGCTACTTCACCCGGGTGAGCTTCGGCCGCTCGGTCGTCGGCTTCGGCGGTTCCGGCGGCTGCGACGGCGGCGCCGCGCCCTCTTCGGCCGCCTGCGACGCCGGCAGGCTCATCGCCTTCGGCACTTCGAAGGCCATGCCCTGGCCGTTCTCGCGCGCGTAGACGGCGATCACGCGGGCCATCGGCACGTGGACGTCGCGCGGCACGCCGCCGAAGCGCGCCTGGAAGGAAATGGCGTCGTTGTCGATCGCGAGCCGGCTGGTGGCGAGCGCCGAAACGTTGAGCACGATCTCGCCGTTCTTCACGAACTCGGCCGGCACGCGCACGGTTTCGTCGACGGCGACCGCGACGTACGGCGTGAAGCCGGAGTCGGTGCACCAGTCGTAGATGGCGCGGATCAGGTAGGGCTTGGTCGAGACTTCAGCCATGGCGGCAGTGTAGCGGCGCGCCGGGCCGCCCCCGGCCGCGGGCAGGGCGCCGCCGTCAGCGGCGCATCACCTTCTCGGACGGGGTCAGCGCCTCGATGAAGGCCGGGCGGCTGAAGATGCGCTCGGCGTACTTCATCAGCGGCACCGCGCTCTTCGGCACTTCGATGCCGTAGTGGTCGAGCCGCCACAGCAGCGGCGCGATCGCCACGTCGAGCATCGAGAAGTCGTCGCCGAGCATGTACTTGTTCTTCAGCAGCACCGGCGCCAGCTGCACCAGGCGGTCGCGGATCGCCGGCTTGGCGCGCTCGATCAGCTTCGGGTTGTTGCTGTTCTCCAGCGTCTGCACGTGGATGAACAGTTCGCGCTCGAAGTTGAACAGGAACAGCCGCGTGCGCGCGCGCATCACCGGGTCGGCCGGCATCAGCTGCGGGTGCGGGAAGCGCTCGTCGATGTACTCGTTGATGATGTTCGACTCGTACAGGATCAGGTCGCGCTCGACCAGGATCGGCACCTGCCCGTAGGGATTCATCACGTTGATGTCCT
>CAYLZU010000224.1:3832-5678 GCA_964388005.1 uncultured Burkholderiaceae bacterium | reverse complement strand
GCGGCAGACGCCGCGTCAGCGCTCGGCCCAGTGGATCCGGTTCGACTCCAGCGGCACGCTGGCCTGCGGGTGATACGGCACCAGGCGGGCGGAGAAGTCCGATGCCGGCCGCTGCGTGGCGACGCGGGCGCGAAAGAGCACGCCGTTGATCGCACCGGCAACCGGTCCGCCCGGCTGCATGGCGATCACCTCGACCGGTTGGTCGCCCTCGGCCTCGGCGTACAGCTGGGCCGCCACCGCTTCGACCGGCAGGTCGCCCAGGTACACCGGCAGTGAAAACTCCAGGCCGTCTTCGCCCGCCTCGACCTGAAGCCGGCCGGCGTGCACTTCGCGCCAGCGGTGATGGATCTGCCGCTCCCAGCGCCACAGCGACTGCGCCACTGCCGCGTTGTCGGCGCAGCGCCGCGCGTAATCCTCGGCGGCGGGCAGGTAGAACTCGCGCACGTACTGCAGCAGCATGCGGTTGGTCGAATACTGCGGCGTCAGAGCGGTCATGCTGGCGCGCATCCGCGCGATCCAGTCTCGCGGCAGGCCGGTAGCGTCGCGGCGGTAGAACTCCGGCACCACCTCCTGCTCGAGCAGCCGGTACAGCAGTTCCGCCTCGCGCTCGTCGTCGGCGGCGGTGCCGATCTCGGAGCCGCCGTTCACGCCCCAGCCGGCCTGCGGTGAGTACGCCTCCTCCCACCAGCCGTCGAGCTCGGACAGATTGAGGCCGCCGTTGACGAGCACCTTCATGCCGCTGGTGCCGCAGGCCTCCCAGCCGCGGCGCGGCGTGTTGATCCACACGTCGACGCCCTGCACCAGCTGCCGCGCCAGCGCCAGGTCGTAGTCCTCGAGGAAGACGACGCGGGCGCGGACGTCGTCGCGGCGGGCGAACGCCGACCACCGGGCGATGTCGTCCTTGCCCTGATGGTCGTGCGGGTGCGCCTTGCCGGCGACGATGATCTGCGCCGGCCGCGCCGGGTCGGCGAGCAGCCGCACCAGCCGGTCGGGGTCGCGCAGCAGCATCGCCGGCCGCTTGTACTCGGTGAAGCGGCGCGCGAAGCCGAGCGTCAGCACGTTGGGGTCGAGCAAGTCGCGGCTGCCGGCGATGGTCCGGCGGTCGGCGCCGCGCTGGCCGAGCTGGGTCTCCAGGCGCTGCCGGGCGTAGTTGACGAGATCGCGCCGCGCCGCGGCGCGCATCTCCCACAGCTGCTCGTCCGGCACGGCGGCGACCGACTCGCCGACGGCGTCGCACTGCCCGAGCCAGCGCGCCTTGCCGCAGGCGTCGGTCCACAGCCGGTCGGCATGCGCCGAGTCCCAGGTCGGCACGTGCACGCCGTTGGTCACGTAGCCGATCGGCACTTCGCGCCGCGGCCAGCGCGGATAGAGGTCCTGGAAGATGCGCCGGCTCACCTCGCCGTGCAGCCGGCTGACGGCGTTGATGCGGCCGCAGGTGCGCGCCGCGAGGAAGGCCATGTTGAACGGCTCGCCGGACTGGTTGTGCAGGCGGCCGAGCGCCAGCAGGTTCTCCGGCGCCAGCCCGAGCTCGTGCGCGTACTCGCGTCCGTACTGCGCCACCAGTTCGACCGGGAAGGTGTCGAAGGCCGCCGCCACCGGCGTGTGGGTGGTGAAGACGTTGCCGGCGCGGGTGGCCCACAGCGCCGGCCAGAAGCCGACGCCGTGCTTCTTCATGAAGGCGCGAACGCGCTCCAGCGTCACCAGCGCCGCGTGGCCTTCGTTCAGGTGGCACACCGGCGGGTCGATGCCGAGCAGCTCCAGCAGCCTCCAGCCGCCGACGCCGAGGGCGATCTCCTGCGTCAGCCGGTTCTCCTTGCCGCCGCCGTACAACTGGCCGGTGATGCCG
>CAYLZU010000224.1:0-3822 GCA_964388005.1 uncultured Burkholderiaceae bacterium | reverse complement strand
GAGCAGATACAGCGGCACGCGGCCGACCTGCGCCTTCCACACCAGCAGGCGCAGCATCCGGCCGGGCAGTTCGACGCGAACGATCAGCCGGCGGCCGTCGCGCTCGCGCACCGCCGAGATCGGCAGCGTGTGCGGCAGGTTGGCCGGATACAGCTCGATCTGCCGCCCCTGCGCGTCGAGCATCTGGCGGAAGTAGCCGGCGTCGTACAGCAGGCCGATGCCGACGATCGGGATGCCGAGATCACTGGCCGTCTTCAGGTGGTCGCCGGAGAGCACGCCGAGGCCGCCGGAGTAGATCGGCAGGCCCTCGGTGATGCCGAACTCCATGCTGAAGTAGGCGATCGGCCCGGCGAAGCCTTGCGGCCGGATGTCCTCCCACGGCGTGCGCGCCGCGAGATAGGCCTGGCGTTCGCGGCGGACGCGCGCCAGTTCGTCGAGGAAGCGCGAGTCGACCGCCAGCGACTCCAGCCGCGTGAACGGCGTGTGCTGCAGCACCAGCCAGGGATTGCGCGTTCGCGCCCACAGCTCGCCGTCGAGCATCGCCCACAGCGCGTCGGCGACATGGTTCCAGCTCCAGCGCAGGTCGAGGCTCAGCTCGCCGAGATCGGTGATCGGCTCCGGCAACTGGCGCAGCAGCGGGTGGGTCATGGCGGTGCCTTCGATCGACGCGTGTTCAGTGCTTCGGGCCGTTCAGGCGAAGACGCGGTGCGCCAGCGCCGGCAGGCTGGCGCGCACCTCGCGGATGCGCGCCGCAGCCACGTCGCCGACGATCACGCCCGGCCCTTCCTCGCGCAGCGCCAGGGTCTCGCCCCAGGGGTCGATCAGCACGCTGTGGCCGAAGGTGGCGCGGCCGTTGTCGTGCCTGCCGCCCTGCGCCGGCGCCAGCACGTAGCAGAGGTTCTCGATCGCCCGCGCCCGCAGCAGGGTGAGCCAGTGGGCGCGGCCGGTGGTGGCGGTGAAAGCCGCTGGCACGAGGATCAGGTCGGGCTGGCCGAGCGCCCGGTACAGCTCCGGGAAGCGCAGGTCGTAGCAGACCGACAGGCCGACCTTCAGCCGCGGGCTGCCCGCGGGCTGCATCTCGAAGCCGCACACCTCGCGCCCGGGGACGATCGTCTTCGCCTCGTCGTAGGACTCGTCGCCGGCGGCGAAGGCGAACAGGTGCACCTTGTCGTAGCGCGCCACCCGGGCGCCGTCGGGGCCGTAGACGAGCACCGAGTTCATCACCCGGTCGGGCTGCGGCGAGACGAGCGGCACCGTGCCGCCGGCGAGCCAGATGCGATGCCGGGCGGCGGTGGCGGCGAGGAAGTCCTGGATCGGCCCGCGGCCGTCGGCCTCGCGCGCCGCGACCTTGTCGGTCTCGCGGCCCATCAGGCAGAAGTACTCGGGCAGTGCCACCAGCTGCGCGCCCCGCGCGACGGCCTCGTCGATCAGCGCCGCGGCGTCGCGCAGGTTGGCGGCGACCTCGGGCTTCGACACCATCTGCACCGCGGCGACGCGGACCGCATCGGACGGCTGGCTCGTGCTCATGGCATCCACGACGACACTCCGGATTCGCGGGCGAGCTTACCGCAGCGCCCGCGGGCGACTGCGACCGGCGACGCCGGCGCGTTCGTAGAATGCGGCGGCGCCCGGCGACGCAGCGGTGCGCCGACGCCCATGGATCAGACCGCAGAAGAGACTGCCTCCCGCGTGGCCGACGGCTGCGCCCGCGCGATGGCGACCTCGCGCTTCGTCGCCCGCGCCCTCGTTGCCGAGTGCGGCTCCGCGGCGAGCGACGAGCTGCGGCTGCGGCGGCTGCGCGAGCTGGCGGGCTCGCCGTGGTCGGCGGCGCGGCTGGCCGCCGAATACGCGGCGCTCGCCGAGCCCGCTGGCGACGAGGAGGCGGCGCTCGCCCGCCGCCTGCGGCGGCTGCGGCGGCGCCTGCTGCTGGCGCTGGCGGCGCGCGACATCGCCGGCCTGGCCGACCTCGCCGAAGTCGTCGGCACGGTGACGGCGCTGGCCGAGCTCGCCGTCCGCGAGGCACTGCGCCTGCACGCCCGCTTGCTGGCGCAGCGCCACGGCGTGCCGCTGTCGCCCTCCGGCGCGCCGCAGGACCTGCTGGTGGTGGCGATGGGAAAGGGCGGCGGCGGCGAACTGAACGTCTCCTCCGATCTCGACCTGGTGTTCGTCTACGACGAGGACGGCGAGACCGGCCCGCACGGCGAATTCGCGGCGGCGCCGCGGCCGATCACCAACCACGAGTTCTTCGAGCGGCTCGGCCGGCGGCTGATCGCGGCGCTGTCGGAGCCGACCGCCGACGGCTTCGTCTTCCGCGTCGACATGCGGCTGCGGCCGCATGGCGATGCCGGGCCGCTGGCGGTGTCGAACGCGATGCTGGAGGAGTACCTGCTGCGCGAAGGGCGCGACTGGGAGCGCTTCGCCTGGCTGAAGGGCCGCGTGATCTCGGCGCCGGTGTTCGCCGACGGCGAAGGCTTCGAGCGCCAGCGGGCGGCGCTGGACGGGCTGCTGCGGCCGTTCGTGTTCCGCAAGTACCTCGACTTCTCCGCCATCGCCTCGCTGCGCGACCTGCACGCGCAGATCCGCGCCCAGACGCAGGCGAAGTCGGCGCGCCGCGCCGGCGGCACCGACGAGCACGACGACAATGTCAAGCTCGGTCGCGGCGGCATCCGCGAGATCGAGTTCCTGGCCCAGACGCAGCAGGTGATTCGCGGCGGCCGCGACGCGCGGCTGCGCGACCGCGCCACCCTGCCGACCCTGGCCACGCTCGGCGAGCTCGGCCTGCTGCCGGCGGCGAAGGCGCGGCGCCTCGCCGAGCACTATGTCTTCCTGCGCCGGCTCGAGCATGCGCTGCAGTACGTCGACGACGCGCAGACGCACCAGCTGCCGCGCCAGCCGGCGGCGCTCGCCAACGTGGCTGCCATGCTCGGCATCGACTCGGCGGCGGCGCTGCGGGCGCGCTTCGACGCCGTGACCGAGGACGTGGCGGCGGCGTTCGACGCCGTGTTCCTGACCGCCACCGACGACCAGCCGGAGGCGGCCGTCGAGGCATCGATCGGAGAGAAGCTTGCTTCGGCCGCTGTCGAGGACCTGCCGGCCTGCGCCGCGCGGTTGCGCGGGCTGCTCGACTCGCGGCGGGTGCAGGCGGCGAGCGAGTCCTCGCGCGCCGGCATCGGGCGGCTGCTGATGCAGGCGCTGGCGCGGCTGCCGGGCCTGCCGCGCAGCGTCGCCGCCGACGAAGTGCTGGCGCGGCTGGGGCGGCTGCTGGAGGCGATCGCCGGCCGCGGCACCTATGTCGCGCTGCTGGCGCAGTACCCGCAGGCCTTCGAGCGCGTGCTCCGCCTGCTCGCGGCCAGCCGCTGGGCCACCGACTACCTGGTGGCGCGGCCGATCCTGCTCGACGAGCTGCTCGACGAGCGGCTGACCGAGCTCACCAACGACAGCCCGGTGGACTTCAGCGCCTACGCGGCCGAGCTGCGTGCCCACCTCGACCAGCTCGGCGACGACGTCGAGGCGCGGATGAACCTGGTGCGCGACGAGCACCATGCCCAGGTCTTCCGCCTGCTGATCGCCGACCTCGACGGCAGGCTCACCGTCGAGCGGCTGGCCGACCACCTGTCGCTGCTCGCCGACACCACGCTCGCCGAGGTGCTGCGGCAGGCCTGGCGGCAGTCGCCGAAGCGGCACCGCGAGGAGCCGCGCTTCGCCATCCTCGGCTACGGCAAGCTCGGCGGCAAGGAACTCGGCTACGCCTCGGACCTCGACCTGGTGTTCGTCTACGACGACGACGCGCCGGAGGCGGCGCAGAACTACATCGCGCTGGCG
>CAYLZU010000223.1:0-5729 GCA_964388005.1 uncultured Burkholderiaceae bacterium | reverse complement strand
CGACGCGCCCGATGCGCGGCCGCTCGAACTGCGCGGCGGCGCGATCCGCTTCGAGCAGGTCGACTTCGCCTACGACCCGCGGCGGCAGGTGCTGTTCGGCGTCGACATCTCGGTGCCGGCCGGGACCACCTGCGCCGTGGTCGGCCCGACCGGCTCCGGCAAGAGCACGCTGGCGCGGCTGCTGTTCCGCTTCTACGAGGTGCAGGGCGGGCGGGTGCTGATCGACGGCCAGGACGTGCGCGAGGTCACGCAGGCCAGCCTGCGGGCGGCCATCGGCATCGTGCCGCAGGACACGGTGCTGTTCAACGACACCATCGAGTACAACATCGCCTACGGGCGGCCCGGCGCCTCGAAGGCGGAGATCGTCGCCGCGGCGCGCGCCGCGCAGTTGCACGAGTTCGTCAGCCGCCTGCCCGACGGCTACGACACCATGGTCGGCGAGCGCGGGCTGAAACTGTCCGGCGGCGAGAAGCAGCGGGTGGCGATCGCGCGCACGCTGCTGAAGAACCCGGCGATCCTGGTCTTCGACGAGGCCACCTCGGCGCTCGACAGCGGCACCGAGCGGGTGATCCAGGCCGAACTGGAGGAGATCGCCACCGGCCGCACGACGCTGGTGATCGCGCACCGGCTGTCGACGATCGTCAGTGCCGACCAGATCGTCGTCCTCGACTCGGGCCGCGTCGCCGAGCGGGGCACGCACACCGAACTGCTCGCCGCCGGCGGCGCCTACGCGCGGCTGTGGGCGATGCAGGCGCGGCACGGCGCCGGGGAAGCCACGGCGACGGACCAGGCGGACGCACTGTCGGAACAGCCGCGGATCTGAGCTCGCCGGGCCGCCCCGGGGGCGATCGCCTTGCCGCGCAGCGCGACGGTCGTTCGGCGCCATCGGCCGCTGCGAAGCGCTCGGCGCAAAGCGGGCTGCGCGAGCGGCAGCGTGACCGGCGCGAGCAGTCACCCGAAGCGCGCAGCGCGGAGGCGAACGGCATCGGCGCGAACGGCCGCTGCGAATCGCCGGGCGCGCACCGCGACGACTCCGGTGACTGCGCACTGCCGGGCTGCATCGCTGCCCTCGTCCTGGCGATCCCGCTCGCCGCCTGTGCAGCTCTGCACTGGTGCAGTGCGGGATCGGCGCCTGGGACGCGCCGCGTCGATGCCGAGGACGCGACCGATTGCTGCGGTGTGAAGCGCGGTGCTAGATTGCGCGGCCGAGGACGCCCGCAGAGGAGGCGTTTCGGATTTCGGTTTCCACCAAGGAGGCATGGCCAACATGAACAACACATCGATGAAGGCGCTGCTGGGCAGCGCAGTGATTGCCGCGGCGGCAATCACCACCCCGGCGCATGCCGGCAAGACGCTCGACGCGATCAAGGCGCGCGGCTCGATCGTCTGCGGCGTCAACGTCGGCCTGGCCGGCTTCTCGCAGGCCGACAGCCAGGGCAACTGGAGCGGGCTCGACGTCGACACCTGCAAGGCGATCGCGGCGGCGGTGCTCGGCGACGCCAACAAGGTCAAGTACGTGCCGCTGACGGCGCAGGCCCGCTTCACGGCGCTGCAGTCGGGCGAGATCGACATCCTGGCGCGCAACACCACCTGGACGCTGACCCGCGACGCCTCGCTCGGCCTGCACTTCACCAACACCACCTTCTACGACGGCCAGGGCTTCATGGTGCCGGTCAAGAGCAAGATCACCAGCGCCAAGCAGCTGAAAGGCGCCACCGTCTGCGTGCAGTCCGGCACCACGACCGAGAAGAACCTGACCGACTACTCGCGCGCCAACAACCTGAACATCAAGCCGGTGGTATTCGAGAAGGTCGAGGCGTCCACCGCCGCCTACTTCGCCGGCCGCTGCGTGGCGTACACCACCGACGCGTCGGGCCTGGCATCGATCCGCACCAAGGAAGCCAAGGATCCCAAGGAACACGTGATCCTGCCCGAACTGATCTCCAAGGAGCCGCTCGGCCCGGCCGTGCGCCGCGGCGACGACGAATGGTTCGCGATCGCCAAGTGGGTGGTCTTCGGGCTGATCGAGGCCGAGGAGTACGGCATCACCCAGGCCAACGTCGACAAGATGCTCGCCGAGAGCCAGGATCCGGTGGTGATGCGCATCCTCGGCAAGACCGAGGACACCGGCAAGCTGCTGGGGCTGGACAAGGACTGGATGGTCCGCGCCATCAAGGCGGTCGGCAACTACGGCGAGATCTTCGAGCGCAACGTCGGCCCGAAAACGCCGCTGAACCTGCCGCGCGGCGTCAACAACCTGTGGAACAAGGGCGGCGTGATGTACGCGCCGCCGGTGCGCTGACCGCACCGCCGTACTGACCGAAGGCCGCCGGGCCGCCGCGGAAGGCCCGGCTGGCCGCGGCCAGCGCACGAGGCCGCGGGCGCGCCCCGCGCGCATCGCAGCCGGGCACGGGAGGAGGCCGAAGATGGCAGCACGGACGCCGCCGAAGCGGCGTGACTGGTCCTGGCGCAGCCAGGCGTTTCGCGGCGTCGTCTACCAGCTGATCGCCCTGGCGGTGATCGGCCTGCTGGTCTGGTATCTCGCGCACAACACGCTGGAGAACATGCGTGTGCGCGGCATCCAGAGCGGTTTCGACTTTCTGTTCTCGCCGGCCGGCTTCGACATCGGCGAGACGATCTTCCCGTTCGACGCGCTCGACCCGTACTGGAAGGCCTTTCTCGCCGGCGTCGTCAACACGCTGCGGGTGGCGATCATCGGCGTCGTGCTGGCGACCATCGTCGGCACGCTGCTCGGCATCGGCCGCTACTCGCGCAACGCCATCGTGCGCGGCCTGTGCTACGGGTACGTGGAGTTCTTCCGCAACGTGCCGGTGCTGTTGCAGCTGCTGATGTGGTATCTGCTGCTGACCGAGGTTCTGCCGCCGCTGTCGGACGCCTGGTCGATCGGCGGCGTGATCTTCCTCAGCAACAACGGCTTCAAGTTCCCGATCCCGGTCTGGGGACTGGGCCAGGCCCTGGCGGCCGTCGGCGCGGTGATCGGCGTGGGCATCGCCTGGGCCTACCGCCGCTGGGCGGTCCGCCAGTTCGAACAGACCGGGCAGGCGCGCAGCCTCGTGCTCGTGCCGGCCGCGATCGTGATCGCCGCCTCGGTGCTGGGGTGGGTCTTCGGCGGCGCGCCGACGGACTGGAGCATTCCGGTCATCGACGGCTTTCTCGTCTCCGGTGGCGCCACCGCGACGCCGGAGTTCATGGCCGTGCTGCTCGGGCTGGTGCTGTACACGGCGGCCTTCATCGGCGAGGTGGTTCGCGCCGGCATCGGCTCGGTGTCGCACGGCCAGGTCGAGGCGGCCGGCAGTCTCGGGCTGTCGCGCGGGCAGAGCATGCGGCTGGTGATCCTGCCGCAGGCGCTGCGCGTGATCATTCCGCCGATCACCAGCCAGTACCTGAACCTGACCAAGAACTCGTCGCTGGCGGTGGCCATCGGCTACCCCGACGTGGTGTCGATCGCCAACACCTCGCTGAACCAGACCGGCCGCGCGGTCGAGTGCATCGCCATCATCATGGCCGTGTACCTGACGACTTCGCTGTCCACCGCCGCGTTCATGAACTGGTACAACCGGCGCTCGGCGATCAAGGAGAGATAGCGTGAGCGCCGTCTTCGCTCCCATTCCGCCGCGCCCGTCGCCGGTCAAGACGGAAGGCGTGATTCCGTGGCTGCGGGCCAATCTGTTCGGCGATCTGCGCAGCAGCGTGGCGACGCTGGTCATCCTGGCGCTGGCGGTGTATTTCCTGCCGAGCCTGTTCAGCTGGGCGATCGCCAACGCGGTGCTCAAGCCGGATGCCAACGTCTGCCAGGAGGCGCGCGGCACCGGCGCCTGCTGGGGCGTGGTGGTCGAGAAGTTCCGCCTGATCGTCTTCGGCCGCTATCCGTACGAGGACCAGTGGCGGCCGCTGCTCGCCACGACGCTGCTGGTGGCGCTGCTGGTCGCCAGCTGCATCCGGTACTTCTGGAAGCCGTGGCTGGCGCTGCTGTGGATCGTGATCGTGCCGGCGTTCTTCATCCTGATGGGCGGCGGCTGGTTCGGGCTGGCGCCGGTGCCGACCGACTCATGGGGCGGCCTGCCGCTGACGATCATGCTCGCCACCTTCGGCATCGTGCTCGCCTACCCGCTGATCTCGGTGCTGTTCATGGCCAGCTTCATGTTTCCGCTGTTCATGCCGGTGGGCAAGTCGCCCGACGTGCTGGTGCGGGTGCTGGTCGGCATCACGCTGTTTTCGGCGGCGTACCTGGCGGAGGTGGTGCGCGGCGGCCTGCAGGCGATCCCCAAGGGCCAGATCGAGGCGGCGCAGTCGCTGGGGCTGTCGTACTGGCAGACGCAGCGCAAGATCGTGCTGCCGCAGGCGCTGGCGATGGTGGTGCCGGGGATCATGAACAGCTTCATCGCCATCTTCAAGGACACCTCGCTGGTGACGATCGTCTCGATGTACGAGCTGACCGGGGCGCTCGGCCTGGCGCTGAACTCGGACGCCGACTGGCGGCCGTTCAAGATCGAGGGCTACCTGTTCATCACCGCCATCTACTTCGTCTTCTGCTTCGCGATGTCGCGCTACAGCCTGTGGATCGAGAAGCAGGTCGGCAAGAGCAAGACGCGCTGAAGCCGTCCAAGGGTCCCTGCGGCGCCGGGACGTTCCTGCGAGCAACGCCATGACCAGTCACGCGCACCATCCGCACCCGATCATCAGCTTCGAGAAGGTCAACAAGTGGTACGGGAACAATTTCCACGTGCTGCGCGACATCGACCTCGAGGTCAGGCGCGGCGAGCGGATCGTCATCTGCGGCCCGTCCGGCTCGGGCAAGTCGACGCTGATCCGCTGCATCAACCGGCTCGAGGAGCACCAGGAGGGCACGATTAGGGTCGACGGCGTCGAGCTGACCGACGACGTCAAGGCGATCGAGAAGATCCGCAAGGAAGTCGGCATGGTGTTCCAGCAGTTCAACCTGTTCCCGCACCTGACGGTGCTGGAGAACCTGACGCTGTCGCCGATGTGGGTCGGCAGGATGCCGAAGAAGGAGGCCGAGGAGCGCGCGATGCAGCAGCTGAAGCGCGTGCGCATCGCCGAGCAGGCGGCGAAGTACCCGCTGCAGCTCTCCGGCGGCCAGCAGCAGCGGGTGGCGATCGCCCGCGCGCTGTGCCTGAAGCCGAAGATCATGCTGTTCGACGAGCCGACCTCGGCCCTCGATCCGGAGATGATCAAGGAGGTGCTCGACGTGATGATCGAGCTGGCGAGCGGCGGCATCACCATGCTGTGCGTGACCCACGAGATGGGCTTCGCCAAGGCGGTCGCCGACCGCGTCATCTTCATGGACCAGGGCCAGATCGTCGAGCAGAACACGCCGCACGAGTTCTTCGAGAACCCGAAGAGCGACCGCACCAAGGACTTCCTGTCGAAGATCCTCGGGCACTGACTGTCCCGCCGCAGGCAGGCAAATGATGCCGACCACCGCCGCGCCGCAGCCGCAGGCCGTCGACGCCGGCCGTGGCCTGGCCTGGTGGACGGAGGCGTGGCCGCTGTTCACGCGCGCGGCGCTGATGTGGATCGTGCTGCTGCTCGCCCTGATGGCGATCTGCGTCGTCGTTGGCCTCGTTCCGGTGCTCGGCGGCCTGGCGGTATCGCTCGCCACGCCGGTGTTCGGCGGCGGCCTGATGCTCGCCGCGCGCAAGGTCGACGGCGGCGGCGCGCTCGAGTTCGGCGACCTGTTCGCCGGC
>CAYLZU010000222.1:0-5736 GCA_964388005.1 uncultured Burkholderiaceae bacterium | reverse complement strand
AACTGCTGCACGGTGGCCTTGTCGCCGATCAGGTAGGTCACCGCAGTGGCGGCCACCGCCGTCGAGCCGGATGCCACGATGGCGGCGATGAAGGCGCCGCGCGAAAGCAGCGCCAGCGCGAGACTGCGCGCGCGCCTGCTAATCCCGGCGCTGCGCGCGAACGGCGCGACGCGGCCTTCGGCCTCGGCGCGGACTGAAGGCCATCCGTCGACCTTCGCCTCGCTGCGCGCCCATCCGGCAGGCTCGGCACGACGCCGGAGCGTCGCGGACGAGACGGCATGGGCTGCCGCGGCGAAGCCGGCATCGCGTCCATAGGCCGCAGCCCGGCCCGCGTGGGAAGCCTGGGCAACGCCGGTACCGATCGGCGACGTCGAGACGCGCGGCAACGCGAGCGGCGCGTTCATGCGTGCTCCTTCGCCAGCCGGTCGAGAGCCGCGTGCAGCGACTGCAGGTCGCCCGCCTCGGCGAGGATCTCCTCCGCCAGCCGCGCCGCCTCCTGCGGCGAGCGCTTGTCCTTCAGGATCTGCCACACCAGCCGCGGCGCCATCAGCCGGTGCAGGTCGTGCACCGGCAGCGCGGTCGTCGGCGCGCCCTGCGGCGGAAACTGGGCATCCGACGGCACCGGCAGCGTCGCCGGCGCATCGGTGCGCGCAGCAGTGCGCGTGAGCACCTTCTCGAAGGTCGGCGCATGGTGCGTGCGGTCGCCGAGCGCCCAGCGGCTGCGCGGCACGCCGAACCACGACAGCACGGTGGCGAGGATCGAGGTGTGGTCGAAGGACGTCGGCTCGCCGCTGCGGAAGACGGTCTGCCTCTCGATCCACGGTGAGACGACGATCGCCGGCACGCGGGGCCCCAGCAGGTCGTAGGCAAAGCCGTCGTTGGCGTCGTTCGGCCACGGCTTCTCGGCGTACGGCGGCGGCGCGTGGTCGAAGACGCCGCCGTGCTCGTCGAAGGTGATGACGAACAGCGTCTCGTTCCATGCCGGAGAAGCGCGCATGGCCTCGTACAGCTCGGCCAGCGCCCGCTCGCCGGGCACGAGGTCGGCGCCGGGGTGATACGACGTCGTGCCCTGCGGCGCGATCCAGGCCGGCTCCAGGTAGCTGAACGCCGGCAGCCGGCCCGCGCGCGCATCCTGCTTGAACTGGTCGATGCCGAAGATGAAGGCGGCGTTGTTGGCGTCGACGTAGGGAATCTGCCCCTGCAGGAACAGGTGGTAGGTGTGCACGAAGCCCATCCACTCCACCGAGTGGTACATCTTCCAGTCGGTGATGCCCTGGCTCCACAGCACCTTCCACAGCGACTGCCGGCGCGAAAAGTCGGGCCAGTCGATGTAGGTCTTGCCGTTCTGGAAGTTGTTGAGCTGCTGCAGCGCCGAGCCGGTGAAGGCGAAAGCGCGGTTCGGGTCGGTGGCGCTCGGCATCGAGCAGAACCACTCGTCGCTGACGGCGAATTCGCGCGCCAGGCCGTTGATCACCGGCAGCTGCGCCGGGGTGTAGGTCATCATCACCTCGTGCACGCCGTTGTTCCAGACGAAGCCGGTCATCCGCGGCTTCGCCCGCGCCGCGTAGCCGCCGGGCACGCCGTAGAACATCTGCCGCAGGACGTCGCTCTTGTCGTGGTACGGATCGTTGGGCAGGAAGTCGAGCTGCGTCTTGTCCGAAGGCTGGCCGTCCTGGTACCTGGACAGGAACACCTTCTGCCCGTCCATGCCCGGGTCGACGTTGAACATCCCGGTGGAGGCGCCATCGAAGGGCCGGTCGTGGCCGACGAAGGTGATGCCGCGCTCGCCTTTGTCGTACAGCCAGCCGAGCACGTGGTCGAACGAGCGGTTCTCCAGCATCAGGTAGACGACGTGCTTGATCTTAGAGCGCATGAAGTCGATCGTGCCCGGCATGGCCGCCCGCGCCGCATCGACCGGCAGCCGCGGCTGCACGGCGGTCAAGGTGGTCATCGCGTCGAAGGCCGCCGGCAGCGTGCCCCAGCGCAGCAGCCGTGCGAGCGGATTGGCGCTCTTCGGGTCGAACTGCCACAGCCGGTAGCTGCGGTCGGCCGGCACCCAGTCGAGCACCACGTCGCCGAAGGGCACCAGCTGGTGGCCGGCGTCGATGTCGGCCCAGCGGCCCTGCTGCACGGCGGGCAGCGCCAGCGGCATCACGTTCTGCGGGTCGAAGCTCAGCAGCATGTACTCGCCGGTCGCCGGCACCCAGTCGAGCACGTAGTTGTTCAGCGGCAGCAACTGATGGCCGAAGTCGATGAAGTCGAACGAGCCCTGCGGCTGGTACGGCGCCGGCAGCGGATCGGCGCGCCCCGGCGCCAGCGGCGACGGGTCGAAGTTCCAGAGCTGGAACGTGCCGCGGCCCTCGGTGGGGATCAGGTTGAGCAGCCAGCTTCCGACCGGGATCAGCAGCAGTTCCTCGCCGGAGTCGTAGCCCTCGTGCGCGCCTTGCGGGTTGCCGAAGTCGGGCCGGTACATCCAGAACTTGGTCTTCGTCCACAGGCCCTTCTGCACCGTGGTCGGCACGGTCTGCGGGCCGTGCGGGCCGCGCCGCGTCGTCGTCGCGTGCAGGCCGAGCGGGTCGCGGCTCGCCGGGTCGAAGCTGAACAGCCGGTACGGAAAGCTCGGCTGGTAGTCCTTGTTGGAAAGCGGCCCCCACTCCAGCAGGTAGTTGCCGATCTGCACCAGCGAGTGGCGGCGGTCGAAGCGCGCGCCGGCGTCGAGCGGCAGCGGCGTCAGCAGCTCGTCGGCATCGGGATCGAAGCGCCACAGCCCGTAGGCGTCGGCATCGTGCGAAGCATCCTTGGGGTCGTAACGCCGGCGGCTGATGACGAAGTCATAGCGGGCGAGCGCGTCCTGGGCCATGCAACTTCTCCTGGTGAGCGGGCTGCGGCGAGTACGCGCCGACCCCCCGCGGGGTTCGAAGCTATGCTTGCCCGGCCCTCTGCTGTCCACGCCGGCGGCGGCCATGCTAGTCGATGTCGGCTGCGGCAAAGCGCTTGCCCCATCCGCATTCATGTCTTTCCGCTACTTCGGCTACGGCTCCAACATGGACGCGACCTCGCTGCGCGCCAAGGGCGTGCAGCCGTCGTCGTCGATGCCGGCGCTGCTGGCCGGCTGGCGGCTGCGCTTCAACGTCGAGCACTTCTTCCGCCACGAAGGCGGGGTCGGCAACATCGAGCGCAGCAGCGAACCGGACGCGCGGGTCTGGGGCGTGCTGCACGAATGCGCCGACATAGACCTGGCGGCCCTCGACCAGTCGGAGCTGTATCCGCATGGTTACGACCGCATCGAGGTGGCGGTGCTGCCGCGCGGCGGGCAGCCGCCGGTGGCCGCGCTGGCCTACGTGGGCACGCCGTGCTTCGTCAACGACGCCTGCCTGCCGACACGCCGCTATCTGAACATCCTCGTCAAGGGCGCGCGCGCCGCCGGCCTCGACGACGAGTACGTGCGCTGGCTGGCGGCGCAGCCGGTGCTGGTCAACCCGCCGCCGCCGCCCTTCGCGCCGCCCGCAGGCGACTGGCCGGTGCTGACGGCGGCGGAACTCGCGCAGCAGCCACGGCTGACGGGCCTGGACGGGCACGTCTTCGACATGTCAGACGCGCGCTGGCAGCACCGGCTGCTGTGGCCATGGTTCGGCGGCAAGGACATGACGCTGTTCCACCTGCGCCGCATGGACAGCAGCGACGGCCGCGAGAGCGCCGACGATGTCCGCCTGCGCCGATACAGCGCCGCGCAGCGCCGCTGCCTCGACGAGTACCTCGCCGCCTACGCGGCCGAGTACCGGTACGCGGGGCGCTGCGATTACGGTTGAAGCGCGGTGTGACGGCATCGGCCGGGCCCGTTGGGCAAGGTGGCGTTCCGCGCTGGGCGGGCGCAACGGTCGGATCGATCTAGACGGCGGGCCCGGATCCGCGGTGATGAGCAGCCCGGCGACTCAGCGCTGCGGCGCGTGCGAGCGGACGAGGCCGGCGCGTAGAGGTCGACGAGATGTCAGCCCGCAGCCAACGAGACGGCGCGCCCCGGGAATGCCTTCAGCAGCTTCGCATCCATCGTCACCAGCTTGACCTGCAGCCTGTTCGCCAGCGCGATGAACTCGCAGTCGTACGCCGAGCAATCACTGTCGCGCACGAGCTCCAGGACGGCTTTCGAGTCAACCTCGAACTCCGACCCTGCCAGCAGGTCTTCGGCCTCACTTTGCAGCTCGCAGGCCTGATCAATGGTCAGCGTCCTGCGCCGCAGGCAGCCGGCCAGTATGTTGCGGAACTCGCTGCGCCAGAGAACCGGAGCCGCCCACTCGGGGTCTTGTTCGAGCAAGGCCTCGGCCTTGGCGGTGTGTTCGCCGGGCAGGTACAGATACGCCACCACGTTCGAGTCCACCACGATCACGAGCGGCCCTGCCGTTTCATCGCATCGATGTCCTTGGCTCGGAACTTCCCCTTCGGCAACGCCGCGCGCAGGGTCCGTGCCCGCGCAAGCCGTTCGGCAGGTGCAAGTCTGCTTGCCAACAGTGCCGTCTCCAGGCACAAGATCGCCTCGCTGTTCATGCTGCGTCGGTGTGCTTCTGCGGAGAGCTTGAGCCGCTCGTACACCTCATCCGGAATGTTTTTCAAGGTCAGCGTCGTAGGCATGATGCGGCACTCCAACCAAAGTGGTGCCAGTATGGTTGCGGCCTCGGTGTCGGTCAAGCTGCGGGCTGACCCTTCGTTGCACCCGATCCGCTTCGGCCGCCGCAGGGCGGCGCAGCGCCGCTGCCTCGACGAGTACGTCGCCGCCTAATCTGCCGAGTACCGATACGCCGGGTGCTGCGGCTACGGGTGAAGCGCGCCGTGACGGCATCGGCCGAACAGATCCGGCATGGTGGCGCTTTTCGCGTGCCGGGTGCGCCGGTTGAATGGGTCGAGCCTGCAGCGCTCGAACTGCGGTGATGAGCGGCCTCGCGACTCAGTCCGGCAGCCAATGCGAGCGGGCGCAACCCGCTCGCATGGGTCCGCTGCGGATAACGGTTACGCCCCCACGTACGTGACAGTGCCCGGCTTGGCGGTCGAGATGCACGAGAGCAGATCAGGCACGAGCGGCTGGAGATCGGCAAGGCGGTTGGTGCGCGCACGCAGGACGATGACTGCGATGGCGAAGGCAGGAAGGTTCTGCTGAAAGGAGAGATTGCGATCGACAGTGACAAAGACGTCGAATGCTTGCGCCGCCAGCCCGAGGAGTTCGCCGTTCCGTATCGTCGACCAACCCATCTGTCGCGCCGTCTTGACCTCGTGGCCGACGATGTCGCGCGAGAGCCGCCAGTCAACGCATTCGTCAACGAGCACCTTCACGAGGCCCCGGCGACCAAGCTGTCCTTCGCCTGCTCAAGGAACCGGATGACCTGCTCCCGGCTGACGGAAGGAAAGCCGGCGAGGAATTCATCGATCGAGTCCCCGGCCTCCAGGTAATCGAGCAGCGTCTGAACGGGCACCCGAGTGCCGGCGAAAACCGGGGTGCCCCCCATCACGTCGGGGCTGCAGGAAATGACCGACTTGTCCACTTGACAACCTTACTCCGGAAGTTGAGGCCCGTGCAGACGGCCGACCCTCGCAGCATCAGCGGCGGCGCGCAGCGCCTTCCGCTGCATGCCATCGGCAGGCGGCTGCCCTCGGTGTCTCATGCACCCGCCCAGATTCCGGACAGCACTTCCGCCTGTTCCAAAACCGTCTGCGTCGCCTTCTCCTGCTTGTCCGGCGGATAGCCGT
>CAYLZU010000221.1:0-5762 GCA_964388005.1 uncultured Burkholderiaceae bacterium | reverse complement strand
CCGATCACGAGGCCGCGCTTGCCTTTCAGCATCTCGCCGACACGCGTGTTCGGGTCCCACACGGTTGGCAGCGGATCGACGGCCTTCCGGGAGGCCAGCATCGGGGTTTCGGTCATAGGATTCACTTCTCCAGGACGTAACGGCCCGGCGCATCGCCAAGCGGGCGCTCACGCGGCAGGCCCATGCGCGGCGGCTTGACGGGCTTGCCCGAGTGCGCGCGCAGCCACTCGTGCCAGGCGGGCCACCATGAGCCCGGGTTGTCGGGTGCGCTGGCGAGCCAGCGGTCGGGGTCGAGGCGCGGCTCGCCCGCTCCGCTCGCCAGCAGCTGGTAGTGACGGTGCGGGTGGCCCGGCGGGCTGACGATGCCGGCGTTGTGGCCGCCGCTGGTCAGCACGAACGTGATCTCGGCGCCGGTCAGATAGTGCAGCTTGTAGACGGATCGCCACGGCGCGACGTGGTCGGTGACGGTGCCGACCAGGAACACCGGCACCCTGATGTCGGCGAGCGATACCAGTTGTCCGCCGACCCGATAGCGGTTCTCGGCCAGGTCGTCGTGCAGGAAGAGCTGGCGCAGGTATTCCGAATGCATGCGCGCCGGCAGGCGCGTCGCATCGGCGTTCCACGCCATCAGGTCGTTCATCCGGTCGGCGGACTCGCCGAGCAGAATATGGCTGACGAAGCGCGACCACAGCAGGTCGTTGGAACGCAGCATCGTGAAGGCGCCGCCCATCTGCCTTGCCGTCAGATAGCCGGTCTGCGCCATCTGCGCTTCGAGCAGACTGACCTGGGCTTCGTCGATGAACAGCCCCAGTTCGCCGGGTTCGCTGAACTCGGTCTGCGCCGCCAGCAGCGTCAGCGAGGCCAGCGCATCGATGCGGTCGCGGGCCATCGCCGCGGCGCCGATCGCCAGCAGCGTGCCGCCGAGGCAGTAGCCCAGGGCGTGGATCTTGTGTTCGGGCACGATGGCGCGAATGGCCTCGACCGCGGCACCCAGGCCGAGCCGCAGGTAGTCGTCCATGCCGAGGTCGCGCTCGTCGGCCGTCGGGTTCTTCCACGAAATGCAGAAGACCGTATGGCCCTGGTCGACCAGGTACTTGATCAACGAGTTGGCAGGCGACAGGTCGAGGATGTAGTACTTCATGATCCAGGCCGGCACGATCAGCACCGGCTCCGGCGCCACCTCGGCAGTCGACGGGCTGTACTGGATCAGTTCGATCAGGCGGTTCTTCAGCACCACCTTGCCCGGCGTGACGCCGACATTGCGTCCGACCGCGAACTTCTCCGCGCCCGGCGGCGGCAGGTTGGCCACTGCTCGCTGAATGTCGGCGATCGCATTGGTCGCGCCCCGTACCAGGTTCTGTCCGCCCTCGTCGATCGTTTTCTTGAGCGCCACCGGGTTGGTCAACAGCGAATTGCTGGGTGCGGTCATGTCGAGCCACTGCCGCGCGGCGAACGACACCAGTTCCTCGTGGTGGCGCTCGACGCCGTCCACGCCGCGGGTGGCCGCCGCCCACCACTGCTCGGTGAGCAGGAACGACTGGTGCAGCACGTTGAACGGCCAGCGCAGCCATTCATCGCCCTCGAACCGGCGGTCTCGTGCCGGCGGCTCGATGAAACGGCGCGCCTCGCCGGTGCCGGCGAGGAAGCACTCGACGTCGTAGCGCGCGACCTGCGTCGCGTAGTCGAAGAACAGCAGCGCCAGTTCCATCTGCTTGCCCGGCGATACCGCCAGGTTCATCGCCCAGTCGCCGGCGGCGAGCAGGCCCGAAGCCACCGACAGGCTGCCGGTCGTGCGCGCCAGTGCTGCGCGCACCTGGCGATCGATGTCGTTGCCTTTGACAGGGACAGATGCAGCCGCGGGAGAAGGATGCGAGAGGTTCATGGATACCGCCCTGCTGGTCCCGGCCGCCGCGATTGCATTGGCGCAATCGCGTTCGCCGGGATGTCATGGCACACACCTTAGTCGGCAGCGATCTCGAAGTGGTCAGCAAACCGTCGGCATTCGGTCGCCAATTGCATCGGCCTGCCGACCCGATCCGCTGCGACGACGGGCGGGTGGGGACGACAGGGGCAGCGACACGCGATGCGCGATCTCCGGACCGCCGGCGGCGCGCAGCCGCGACGCAATCGCGACGTTTCGCTGACGACTTCGGTACGCGCGCCTCCTAGCATGCTTTCCGTGGCCGACGGCGATTGCGACGGTGCTCACGACTGTCCGGCCGATGAAGGAGACCCTGCGTGCACCGGCGAACGCCGCATGCCGAGACCGCGCACGTGACATGGAACGACCGACGACCGACCGATTCGGACCCAGTCCGACCGATGCCCGCCCTGCCCGCGCCCTGGACGTGCGGCTCACGCCCGGCTCGTTCGTTCGCGCGCTGATCATCGTCCTGGCAGCCTGGGTCCTGCACGGCTTCTTCGAGGCCGTGCTGGCGGCATGCGTCACGGCGGTTGCGAGCTGGCCCCTGTACACGCGCTTCTCGAACCGCTTGCCCGTGCGCCGGCGGCGCAGCGCGGCGCCGCTCGCCTTCACCGGCCTGATGATCGTGTTCGTGCTGGCGCCGTTGGTGTTTGCCTTCAGCGCCCTGCTCGGCGAAGCGCACGCGCTGCTTCTGGAGATCGCCGCCGCCGATCAGCGCGGAATTGCCCTGCCCCGCTGGCTCGGCGACATGCCGCTGGTCGGGCCCTGGCTATTGGCGCGTTGGCAGAGCGAACTGGCCCACCCGGGAACGCTGCTGCTGTGGGCGCAGCGGACCGACCCGGCTCTCCTGCTCGACTGGGCGCAATCACTCGGTCAGTTCACGGCCCGCCACGCGATCATCATCGTCTTCACGATCCTGCTGCTGTACTTTCTGTATCGGGACGGCGAAGTGCTGTCGCTGGGCTGCCGGCGCGTGCTGCGCCAGTGGCTCGGCGCCGGGGTCGAGCACTACATCGGCCTCGGCACGCGGGCGGTGCGGGCCTCGGTCAACAGCATGCTGCTGGTCGGCCTGTTCGACGGACTGGCGACCGCGGCCGCCTTCGCCCTGGCCGGCGTGCCGCAGGCAGCGGTCTGGGCAGCCATCACCGGGGCGCTCGCGCTCGTCCCCTTCCTCGGCTACGTGGCCGTCATCGCATTGGCGCTGCACCTCACCGTACAGGGCGCTGCCGCCACGGCGGCCCTGGCGCTGGCGCTCGGCTGCGCCGTCCTGCTCGCCGGTGACAAGCTCGTGCGGCCGGCGGTCGCGGGCGCTGGCGTCGGCCTGCCATTCGTCTGGGTGCTCATGGGCTGCCTGGGCGGCTTCGAAGTGCTTGGACTGGTCGGAGTGGTAGTCGGCCCGGTCGTGCTCACGCTGGCAAGGGAGCTGTGGGAGCAGCGGGTTCGCGATGTGGCGGCGACCGGCGAACCCGAGGAGCCATCGCCTGCCGAAGAGCGGCATTGCGACGCCACACGCGCCGCTGATGCGGAAGTCCTGAGCAACCGCCAGGCACGGGCATCGTCGATCTGATCCGGGAGCAGCAAGGTGAGAAAGAACTTCTTCGTGGCGATTCTCGTGGCCCTGCTGGCGCAGCCCGTCGGCGCCGTCAGCGCAGCGACCCTGCGCGAGGTGTTCAAGGGTGTCAGCGGGTCGGTCGTCGTCGTGCTGGCCGAGTCGAGATCTCCCGGCAGCCAGGGTGTGGCCGATGTTGCCGCGATCGGCTCGGGAGTGCTCATCTCGCCAGGCGGTCGGATCCTGACCGCGGCCCATGTCGTCGAGACGGCCGATCGTGTGACGGTCAGGTTTGCCGGCGGGGCCATCGTGCCGGCACGCGTGGTCGCAGCCGACCCGATGGCGGACCTGGCGCTGATCGAGGCGACCCAGGTGCCGCGGGACGCGGTCGTCGCCCGCGTCGGCGACTCCGACAAGGTCGAAGTGGCCGACCAGGTGTTCGTGGTCGGTGCGCCGTACGGCATCAGCGAAACGCTGTCGGTCGGATACATCAGCGCGCGACGCAAGTCCCGCGCGGAGCCTGGCGATCCCGCCGCCGTGGAACTGTTCCAGACCGACGCGGCGATGGCGCCCGGCAGTTCCGGCGGGCCGATGTTCAACATGCAGGGCGAGGTGGTCGGCATCGTCAGCCGCATTGTCAGTCGCTCGGGCGGCTCCGAGGGGATCGGCTTTGCCGTCACCTCCAACGCCGCCAAGGAGATCCTGATCGATGCGCCGCCGATCTGGACCGGTGTTTCCTTCGTGCCGCTGTCCGGCGAACTGGCCCGGGCACTGAATGTGCCGCAGCCTGCCGGACTGCTGGTGATGCACGCGGCCGCAGATTCGCCCGGAGCGCAGATGGGTCTCAGAGCGGGCACCACGCCAGCGGTCATCGGGGGCGTGAACCTGACGCTCGGCGGCGACATCATCCTGGCGATTGCAGGGATGCCGATCGAAGGCAGCGCCGCCAACTACCGCGGGATCCGCGATCGCCTGCGGCGGGCGCAGCCGGGTGAACCGATCCCGGTCGTCGTTCTGCGCTCCGGCCGCATCGTCGAACTCAGCGGCGCGAACACCAGAGCAACCGGCTCGAACTGATTCCGTGAAGCAGGAATGACGGACCCGGGAGGTTTCGATGCAGTCATCCTGTGCTCGAGCCGACGCCGCATCGCGGCCCGTGTTCGTTGCCCGAGGGCATCCGCTCTGGACGGCGGTGCGACTCGTGCCGGCGGCAGCGCCGGCGCTGTGCTCGACTTGTCGCGTGCGCCGTTTGTGCCTGCCCGGCGCGGAGCAGGCGAACGACCCGATGCCGGTCGACGAACTCGTTCTGACGAGAAAGCGCGTCCACCGCGGCGACCACCTATTCCGCGCCGGCGACCCGTTCGACGCGCTCTACGCCATCCGCTCGGGATTCTTCAAGAGCTCAGCCGAGACCGAGAGCGGACGGACCCAGGTCACCGGCTTTCCGATGGCGGGGGATCTCGCCGGCATGGACGGACTCGGGTCGGGCACGCACGTGCAGCATCTGGTTGCCCTCGACACCGGCGAAGTCTGCGTGCTGCCGTACGCGCAGCTGCAGAACCGGATCGGCCTGTTTCCCGGGCTGCTGCACCGGGTCAACCGCATCATGAGCCGCGAGATCGTGCGGGAGCAGGAACTCATGACCCTGCTCGGTGGCATTGACGCCGAGGCCAAGGTGGCGGAGTTTCTGCTCTCGCTGGCGAGCCGGCTCGCCGCGCGCGGCTACTCGTCGACGCAACTGAATCTGCCGATGTCGCGCTCCGAGACCGGCAGCTACCTCGGCCTGAACTTCGCGACGGTCAGCCGGATCGTCTCGAAGCTGCAGAAGCAGGGATTGATCCGGAAGGCGGGTCGAGAGGTCGAAATCGTGAACCAACAGGGCCTGCGCGCGATCGCAAGGGACGAGAAGGAAAGGGAGCAGACGCAAGCGCGGCGCATACTTCAGTTCGCTCCCCAGCGCGAGGCCCGAGGCCAGGCAGACAGGGCGCTTCGGTCATCGGGCAGGGCCGATGCGGACTTCCGGTGCAGAATGCGCAGCGGATAGGAGCTGGCACCGGGCGGTTTGTTGTCGGTGGCCAGGCGTCGGTGAGCACTGGGGGGATCTGCCGATCGGTATCGATCCCTTCAGGACGAGCGGCACGGCAATGGGTCGGTCCGAGCACCAGAACCGCAGGGTGGAACTGCCGCAAGCCGGTGCGCTGCTCCGCGCGTGCTTCGATCACGCGCCCGACGCCATGTTCCTCCTGGATGAGGCCGAGACAGTCCTGGACGTCAATCCGCGGGCCTGCG
>CAYLZU010000220.1:0-5763 GCA_964388005.1 uncultured Burkholderiaceae bacterium | reverse complement strand
GGGGGGATTCATGAGCTTCGAGGCATCGCGCCGGCTGGCGATGTGGGGGCTGTTCGGGGCGCTGGCGGCTGCCGGTGCCGTGCAGGCGCAGGACCGCGCGTGGCAGTCGTTCTTTTCGGTGACGCCGGTTTTCGAGGGCAAGGGCGACCTCGACGGCGGCGGCGACGTGAGCGCCTGGAACGCGGTCGTCCGTGCCGGGTTTTCCGGCGCCATCGGCGCGACCAGTCGCGCCGGGCTGACGTTCAACTACGGCTACTCCAGCTACTCCTTCTCCGACCCGGCGGCCTTCGGCGGCGTTGCGCCCTGGGACTCGGTGAAGCGTTACGGCGTGGCGGCCCCGTTGATCTTCGGAATGGACGGCGGCTGGGTCCTGGGCGTATCGCCGTCGATCGACTGGATCCACGAAACCGGCGCCGACGAGAACGAGGCGATCCAGTGGGGCGCCGTGTTTTCCGCGACGCGGATCTTCGGCGACGGCAACCGGCTCGGCTTCGGCCTCGGCGTGTTCGAACGGCTGGAGAAGACGACCTACTTCCCGCTGGTGCTGGTCGACTGGAAGCTCGGCGACCGCTGGCGCCTGGTCAACCCGCTGCCGGCCGGCCCCACCGGCCCGGCCGGCCTGGAGCTCGATTACCGCTTCGACGGTGGCTGGAACGTCGGCCTCGGCGCGGCGCTGCGGAGCATCCGGTTTCGGCTGAGCGAGAGCGGGCCGGTGCCGAACGGAATCGGCGAGGAACGCGGCGTGCCGGTGTTCCTGCGCGCGACGCGTGGCCTGGGCGACGGCATGACGCTTCACCTGTATGCCGGCGTCATCACCGGCGGCGAGTTGCGGCTCGAAGATCCGTCGGGCAACCGGCTGCGCGAAGTCGATCTCGGCACGACACCGATCTTCGGCGCCACTTTCTCGGCGCGCTTCTAGCCAGGCAGCGTTCCTCGGCCGGACCTTTCAGTCCGGGCCGACAAGAAAAAGCCGGCCCGCAGGCCGGCTTTTCGGCAGGACGCGGCGGTCAGCCGATCATCGCCATCCAGGGAATGCCGATCACGACCAGCGCCACCAGGAACAGCACGCCGAAGATCAGGCCCAGCCGCCAGTAGTCCTTGGCCGGGATGTAGCCGCTACCGTAGTACACGGGGCTCGGGCCGGTGGCATACGGGGTCAGGATGCCCATGATGCCGAGCGACAGCACCAGCAGCAGCGCGAAGACGCGCATGTCCATTCCCGGCACGCCCAGGCCGACGGCGAGCATCACCGGCAGCATGGCGGTCACGTGCGCCGTGATGCTGGCGAAGAGGTAGTGCGTGAAATAGAACACCGCCAGCAGCAGCAGCATCGCCACCGTCGGCGAGAAGCCGGCCATCTGGCCGCCGACCGAATCGGCGAACCACTTCACGAAGCCGACCTTGCTCAGCCCGCCGGCCAGCGCCACCAGGGTCGCGAACCACACCAGCGTGTTCCAGGCCTGCTTGTTGGACAGGATGTCGTCCCAGCTCACCACCTTCAGCAGCACCATCAGCACGATCACCGCCATCGCCACCGTGGTGGCGTTGATGAAGTCGCCGCCGAAGATCCACAAGGTGAGTGCCAGCAGCACCAGCACCGCCAGCTCGATCTCGCGCAGTGTCAGGCCGCCGAGCTTGGCGAGCTCGCCTGCGGCCCACTTCGGCACTTCCTCGCCGCTCTTGATCTCGGGCGGATAGATGAAGTAGACGGCCAGCGGCAGCAGCAGCAGCAGCACGATGCCCACCGGCGCGAAGGCGATGAACCAGTCGGCCCAGCTGATCGACACGCCGGCGATCTTGCCCGCCATCTCGGTGGCCAGCAGATTGGGCGCCATGCCGGTGACGAACATCGAACTGGTGATGGTGGTCGTCGCGATCGCCACCCACATCAGGTAGCTGCCGATCCTGCGTGCCGACGGATCGTTCGGCTTGCTGTCGTACAGCGCCGGCAGGTTGCGGATCACCGGATAGATGGTGCCGCCGCTGCGCGCGGTGTTCGACGGCGTGAACGGCGCCAGCAGCAGGTCGGCGATGGCCACCGCATAACCGAGGGTCAGCGTGCGCTTGCCCATGCCCTTGACCAGCAGCAGGGCGATGCGCTTGCCGAGCCCGCTCTTCTCGTAGCCGAGGGCGAACATGAAGGCGGCGAAGATCAGCCATACCACGGTGTTGGAGAAGCCCGAAAGCGCCCAGGTCAGGCCCGCGTTCGCCGGCTTGAAGCCGGCCTTGGCCAGTTCGGCCGGAGAGAACAGCACGTAGGGCGAGAGCAGCGTGACCAGCACCACGCCGATCAGGCCGATCGCCGCGCCCGGCAGCGGCTCGACCATCAGGCCGACGATGACGCCGGCAAAGATCGCGAAGAAGTACCAGGCGTGCTGCGCCAGGCCTTCAGGCGGTGGGAACAATGCGATCGCGCCGGCGACGATGACCGGTAACAGTGCCTTCCAGGGGAACCCGTGCCCCGCCTTCTGGGCGGTTGGGGTCCCAGGTGCGGCGGCGCCACGTTCGGTGAGCGCGTTTGCCATGGTGACCTCCGAGGTAGTGAAGCAAGAATGACGAACTCCCTTGTGAGGAGTCCGGTACGACAAGCGAATTGTCGTCAGGCCGACACGCGCGAATGTGCCCTGCGTCAAGGATCGGTCCGGAACAGGCTCGCAAGGCGCGAAGGCGCGACATTCCTGGCGCCTTCGAGCGGACTCCACAACACCTTGGCCGCGCTTGCCCCGAAACGGTGCGTCCGGAGCCGCCCCTGTTTCAGCGCATCGCGATCAGCGGCACGATGACGAAATAGGCCATCGCCGTGACCAGCACCACGCCGGCGAGGTTCAGCACGATGCCGGCCTTGCACATCTGCGGGATCGTCACCAGGCCGGTGCCGAACACGATCGCGTTCGGCGGCGTGCCCACCGGCATCATGAAAGCGAAGCTCGCCGCCAGCGCGCACGGGATCAGCACCAGTTGCGGCGGCACGCCCAGCGCCGGCGCCACGGCCGCCAGGATCGGCAGCAGCAGCGACACCAGCGCGGTGTTGGAGGTCATCTCGGTGGCGAAGATCGAGAAGGCGACCACGGTCAGCACCACCAGCAGGGGCGGCAGGCCGCTCAGGTCGGCGGCGGCGCTGGCGAGAAAGCCGGTGACGCCGTTGGCCTCCACCGCGCCGGCCAGCGTCAGTCCGCCGCCGAACAGGATCAGCACGCCCCAGGGCAGCTTGATCGCGTGCTCCCAGTCCATCGCCCGCACCCCGCGCCTGCGGTCCACCGGCAGCAGGAACAGCGCGATCGCGGCGGCGATGGCGATCATCGAGTCGCCGAGCCCCGCGAACGGCGCCACGCCGCCGACGCGGATGGTGGCGAGCCACGGCCGCGTCACCCACAGGAACACCGTCGCCGCGAACACCGCCAGCGTGACCTTCTCGCCGGCCGACAGCCGGCCCAGCTTGCGGACCGCCTCGTCGAGATACTCGCGCCCGCCCTCGATCGGCCCGAGCCGCGACGGATAGACCACGCGCACGAGGATGAACCAGGTCACCGGCAGGAACAGCAGCGTCAGCGGCAGGCCGATTGCCAGCCAGCGGGCGAAGGTCACCTCGACGCCATAGGTCTGCTGGATGAAGCGGGCGGCGATGCCGTTCGGCGGCGAGCCGATCAGCGTCGCCACGCCGCCGATCGAGGCGCCGTAGGCGATCGACAGCACCAGGCACAGCGCGAAGTTGCGCTCGTCGATACGGTCGACCGGGATCGGCTGTCCCGGCTCCAGCGTCCGCCCGGCGCGCCGTTCCAGCACCAGGTTCACGACCGCCAGCGCGATCGGCACCATCATCGCCGCCGCGGCGGTATTCGACACCCACATGCTGACCACCGCCGTCGAGACGAGCATGCCGGCGACCAGCCGCGCCGGCGTGGTGCCGACCAGGCGCAGGGTGAGGAAGGCGATGCGCCGGTCCAGCCCCCAGCGGTGGATCGCCAGCGCCAGCACGAAGCCGCCGAGGAAGAGGAACACCACGTCCGACGCATACGGCGCCGCGGTGGCCGCGATCGAGCGCACGCCGAACAGCGGGAAGGCGACGATCGGCAGCAGCGCGGTCACTTCGATCTCGACCGCCTCGGTCATCCACCACACCGCCATCCACACCAGGATCGCCAGCGTCGCGCGGCCGGCGTGGGTGAAGGCGGTTGCCTTGCCGGCGGCGTCGAGGTACTGCTCGGGCAGCAGCAGGTAGATCGCCAGCGCCACGATCGGCGCGCCGACGAGGCCGATGCGGCTGATCGGCCGCGCCGGTGTGGCCGGCGGAGATGCCAGGTCGCCGCGTTCGGTGTTCTTCATGACCGTGCCTCGCGTCGGTCGAGCGGAGGCTCACGGATAGCAGATGCCGGGCGGATGCTGTTTGCGCTGACGCACGGCGGCGCGAACTCCGGACCAAAACGGGTGACGGCGACCAGCCGAAAGGCGACCTCGCTGCAACAGAACGACCGACCGCAGAAGGCGGCGGGCGCGGGAGGTCGAGGCAGCGCGGCAGCGCCGGCACGCCTTGCCTCGGCGCGCCGCGGCGGAGTTTGCGCCTCCGACCAGACCCGGCACCGCCGGTCGCCTACTTCTTCGGCGCCGGCGGCTGGCCGCCGATCGGCAGCGGCTTCAGCGATCGCAGATAGGCGATCAGCGCCTTCATGTCGTCGTCGCTGATGTTCCTGTACCAGGCGAAGGCCATCGGCGGCTTCAACGGCGAGCCGTTGCGGCTGATGCCTGCGCGGATCGCGCGCGCGATCTCGGCGTCGGTCCAGTCCTTCAGTCCCGAGGCGCCGGATGTGATGTTGGCCGACACCGAGATGCCCCACGGCCCCTTGAATTGGTTGCCGCCAGCGCCGGCGAGGCGCATGTCGGGGCCGGTTTGCGTCCATGGCGTGTGGCAGTCCATGCAGTGGCCGAGCGGCCCGGCGAGATACTCGCCGTACTTCACCAGGTCGCTGCGCGGCGGCGCGACAACCTTGTCCTTGATCGGCGGCCCGTAGGCGGGCGGCAGCTTGGTCCGGTACTCGGACTTCGGCACCACGTTCTTCACCGGCGGCTGCGCCTTCAGGTAAGCGGCCAGCGCTTCCGCGTCGTCGTCGGCCATGCGGTGATAGAACTCGATCGGCATCGGCGGACCGATCAGGCTGCCGTCGGGGCGGAGGCCTTCGCGGATGGCGCGGACGAGTCGCGCCTCGCTCCACCTGCCGATGCCGGTGTCGGGGTCGGGCGTGATGTTCGGCGCGTAGGCCCTGAACGGCTCCTCGTCGAAGACGAAGCCGCCGGACAACCCCTTGTCGGCCAGCACCCGGCCCTCCTTGTCGCGCTGCGCATGGCAGTTGCCGCAGGCGACGATGCCGTTCATCAGGTAGGTGCCGCGCTCGATCAGGCGCGCATCCTGGGCGGCGCAAGTCGGGCAGAACGCAGCGAGCAGCGTCAGTGCGACAGCAAGGCGGGCGGTCATGGTCGATTTCTCCCCAGGGAGCATCGGGACCGACATCTTCAGCCCATTGCGACGGCTTGCCCAGCTGCGCTGTGGCGCGCCCGCGCCGGCGCACCGGCTGCCGCGGCCCGGTGCCATCATCGCGAGAAGCTGCCATCGCCCGTGGCTCGCGGCGAGCCTGTCCGCTTCCGTGGGCCGGCTGCGTCTCTTTCGTCGAGGCGGACCTGCGCACTGAACGATGACCCCCGAGCGCCAACTGACTGCAGCCGACTGGCACCGTTTGAACGGATTGCTGGCGGAGGCGCTGGAGCTGGAGG
>CAYLZU010000219.1:0-5775 GCA_964388005.1 uncultured Burkholderiaceae bacterium | reverse complement strand
GCCCAGCGTGCCGGCGCGGTGGTGGTTCTTGCCGTGGACGTCGTTGGCCAGCGCCCCGCCCAGGGTCACGAACTGCGTCCCCGGCGTCACCGGCAGGAACCAGCCGTGCGGCAACGCGACCTCGATGATCTCGTTCAGCAAGACGCCAGCTTCGCACTCGATGACTCCGGTGTCGCGGTCGAAGGCGATGAAGCGGTCCAGGCCGCGCATCGTCCACAGCGTCCCGCCGGGGTTCAGGCACACGTCGCCGTAACTGCGGCCGTTGCCGTAGGCCAGCCCCTTTCCCGCCGCCCCTGCCAGCCAGAGTCGCAGCGCCGTGCGATCCCGCTGCGGCGCCACGGAGTGCGTATCGTTGGTCAGGCGGCCCCACGAAGCCACGCGCTGCTGCGGCACACTGCCCAGTCCAACCGCGGCACGGCCGCTCGCGCCGGGCACGGCCTGCGCGCCAGCGTTCATGTCGCCACCCAAAGTGCCGCCGCGAACAGCGCTCCGCAGGCCAGGCTGTACCTGTCCTTCACCGCGAAGATCACCGGGTCGTCGTCCATGTTGCCGCGGTGCGCCTGCATCCACATCCGGCTCACCCAGTACAGCAGCACCGGGATCGTCAGCCACAGCAGCTCCGGCCGCGAATACAGCTTCTGAACGGTGTCGCCGTTGATGTACAGCGCCATCAGCATCACCGCCGTGAAGCCCGAAGCGACCCCCATGGTCTGCACGATCGACAGATCGCCAGCCAGATACCCTCGGCCGGGGGCGTCGGCCTGCGCCGCCTTGGCGACGATCATCAGCTCCGAGTATCGCTTGACGAAAGCCAGGCTCAGGAACAGGAACAGCGAAAACGCCAGCAGCCAGAACGACGGCGCGATGCCCACCGCCGCGCCACCGGCCACGATCCGCAGCGTATACAGGCCGCCAAGGGTGAGGCAATCCACCAGCACGCGCCGCTTGAGGAAAAAGGTGTAGGCAAGGGTGGCGCCGAAGTAGGCGCCGAGCCAGCCGACGAATGCCGGCGCGACCGCCAGCGCGATGGCGAAGGCGGCAGCCAGCAGCAGCGCGGCGAACGCCGCGCCGGAGACGGGCGAGATCGTCCCCGCCGCGAACGGCCGCAGCCGCTTGCGCGGATGGCGACGGTCGCTCTCAAGGTCCATCAGGTCGTTCAGGATGTATACGCTAGAGGCGCACAGGCCAAAGGCGATGAAGGCGAGTGCCGCCTGGCCCAGCAGCGTTGCATCGAGCAGTTGATGCGCGCCGGCCAGCGGCAGGAAGACGAGCAGGTTCTTCAGCCACTGGTGCAGTCGCATCGCCCGCAGCCAGATGAACGGCCCGGGAGCCGGCCGTTCGAACTCGCGCTCGACCGTGAATCGCTGCCGCGCCTCGCGGCGCACGGCGGCGGGCGCACCGACCAGGATGGCGCGGCGCGCCTTGCCCCACACGTGCAGATCGTCATGCGAGTTGCCGGCGTAGTCGAAACCGCCGTCGCCGAAGCGCTCGGCCAGCAGCGCGGCCTTGCGGTGGGCGGAGACGTTGGTCTCGCCGTCGCTGGCGATGACCTCGTCGAACAGCCCGAGATGGTCCGCCACTTCCTTCGCATACGACGCATCGGACGCGGTGCACAGCACCACCCGCCGGCCGGCAGCGCGCTCGCCGCGGATCCAGTCGACCACGGCTTCGTCGTAGGGCAACGACCTCGCGTCGAGCGAGACGCGCCCGGCAATGCGCCGCTTCAGGCTCGCTTTGCCGCTGGCCAACCAGAGCGGCAGCGCCAGCACGAGGTGCGGCCCGCCGCGCAGCAGCTTCAGCGTCGACTCGTGCAGCAGATCGGTGCGGATCAGGGTGCCGTCGAGGTCGACGCAGAGCGGGATGGAGGGGTGATCGGCCACGGAGGTTCAGGCGATGGAGCCAGCCGCCGCGCGGCGCCGGTACCACAGCAGGCAAAGCAGCCCGAGCAAGATAGCAAACCACAGCGTCACCGCCCGCACCGTCAGCGCGGCGGCGGTCGCTGAGGTGAGCGGCATGCCGGCAAGCGAGAGCTGGGCAATCAGCGCCAGTTCCATCGCGCCCAGGCCGCCGGGAATCATCGACGCCGCCCCGGCCAGAGTCGCGGTGGCGAAGATGTGTACCGACACGCCCCATTCGGCGCCGGGCCACAGCCGCTGCACGTAGGCGGCGAAGACCGCCGCCTGCAGTCCATAGGCCAGCAAGGCCAGCGCCACGTACGCGATCACCCGCGGCGCCCGCCACGCAATGGCGTACTGCGCTAGGCCGATGCGCAGCAAGGCGCCGAATGTGGCCAGCCGGTGATTCCTCTCCAGCCACCGCGCGAGCGCCTGGCTCCAGCCCGTGCCGAAGGCGAAGCGCAGCGCGAAGCCCGCCGCGGCCGCGGCGCCGGCAAGCCCCCACCAGAACGGCCCGCCGCCGCTGACGGCCGCCAGCAGCAGCACGCCGACGAGATCGGTCAGCCGGTCAACGAAGAACGCCGCCAGGCTGGCGCCGACCGGCACCCGCCAGGGCCAGAGCAATGCACTGCGGATCGTCTCGCCCACCTTGCCCGGAGTCGCTGTCAGCGCCAGTCCGCCGACGTAGACGCGGAGGTTGTCCGCCAGCGGCACCCGCTGCCCCATGCAGCGAAGGATGTCGTGCCAGCGCGCAAAGCGCAGCAGATAGTTGAACGAGGCGAGCAGCAGACCGCCGAGCAGCGCCGCGCCGCCCAGCGTGGTGACGGCGTCGCAAAGCTGACCCCAGCCGACGTAGAGAGCGAGCAGCAGATAGATCGCCGCCGCGGCCGCGACCAGGAGAACGACGGCGCGAATGGCGCGCTCGACTCCGGCGGCGGTGGCGGCGGCGGCGCTCACCGACCGCGTCTCAGCGAAATGTGGCCAGGCGGTGGCCGAAGTAGCTCGTGATGACCGGCACGGCCACGCCGAAGGCGTGCGCGATCTGCTCGGCCAGTGCTTCGACTCCGATCGAGGGCAACACCCACCTCGCCAGGAGCACACTGATGATCAGGGTCTGCAGCAGCGCGAGCAGGTTCACCGCACTGTAACGCCAGACCTGCGGCATCAGCGGTCTTCCGGTCGCTCGGAATACATAACCGCGCATCAGTACGAAGCCCACGGTCAACCCGACAAGGAACGCCATGATCACGGCAATTTCGAACGTGAACCAGACGCTGAAGAGAAAGCGCGACCCGTAGTTCGCGGCGGCGGCCACCCCCCCGGCGATCAAGAAGCGCCCGAACTGCACCGGGGTCGCAGCTCGGCGGCTTGCGTCCATCAGCCGGCACGCCTACTGGCGCAAAGAAACGACTGTTTGCCGAGGAAACGCCAGGCCAAGGGGAACAGAAGGTAAAGTCGTACGAAGACCGGCGCTTGCGGCAGGCTGCTCTTGGTCGTGTACGGCAGAAAGCGTGGGATCACAAGCTCGATCTGCATGTCGAGCATTTCTAGCGCTTCCGCGAGACTTCGTTCCGTGAGAGGAGTGTGATGGTCGAAGAAGTCCCAGTACTCGCCGGGAAGAAAGCGGACGTTCGGCTGCAGGATCAGCAACCTGCCGCCGGGTTTGAGCGCGCGTCTGGCCTCAGCCAGCGTGTCGAACACCATCTGCTTCGAAGGCAGGTGCTCAAGAAAGTTGGACATGAACACGACGTCGGCACTCGCCTCCGGAATGGAGGCCATGTTCGTGCAACTCTCGTTGCGGACCTCGACATCCGGGGCGGCAAACCGGCGAACATCCGGATTCAGATCGATCGCGATCTTTCTGCCGCAGTGAATGTTGTTGATGAATTCGCAGTAGCCGGCGCCGACATCGATGACAGTGGCCGACACCCCGACGAACCTGGAGAAGAAGTGCTCGCAAAGGACCTGCCAGATCGCCAGCTTTCTGGGCAATTCCACCGCTTCGAACCGGTGGCGATAGAGTTTCTGCAGTTCCATCGTTTCCTCAGGCGGCGGCGGCCATCGCGAGTTGGGCAAGCCGCCTTCCGATGCGCATGCTCTCCGAGATCGAGCGGTCCTCGGGGTAATAATGCGAAGTGTCGGCCATGAACAGACCGCGTACCCGGCTCGCCATCGGCGGCAACGCGTCGTAGAAGCCAGGCGAGCACACCGTCTGCGCGAACTCGTAGCGCGATGCGGTCGCCGCTAGCACCTCAGTGTTCGGCGAGAAGTCCGGGCGGATCCGCGTCATGTAGCCCAGCGTCTCGTCAATGAACGACTGGAAGTCTCGCTTGTACTTGGGGTGCGTCTGCGGCATGTAGTACGGCGCGTAGACGATGGAATTGCCGTCGAGCGGGTTGAGGTTGGTGTACTCGATCAGACCGGGAATCTCGATGCGCGGATCGTTGATGTTCATCCAGAAGTTGCGGGTGAACGGGCGCTTGAGCTTCAGCAGCACGCAGACCACGCCCACATTCCTGATCGCCGCGACCTTGGCGCGCTCCTCGGACGGCAAAGCCGGCATCAGCCGCACGAGGTAAGGCAGCGGGATGGTCGATACCACGCGGTCGAACGCGCGCAGTTCCCCGCCCACGCGTACGCCCTGCACGCGCTGCTCGCCGGCGCTCTCGGCGATCGCCACTTCCTCGACGCCGGTCTTCAGCTCGATGCGCGCGCCGAGTTCGCCCAGCCGGCGCGCCACCGCCTCAAGCAGCACCTCGGAGCCGCCTTCGAGGTAGCCCAGCTCCTCCTCGAACAGGTTCCTGCGCGACAGCGCCACGCGCTTGATCCGCGTGCCCAGCCATGCAGCCGAGAGGCTGTCCTGCAGCTCGTAGAACTTGTAGTGGAACAGCGACCGCCACAGCACGTCGTAGGCGCCCTTGCCGATCCAGCGCTGCAACCACTCGGTGGACGAGAAGGCGTCGTAGGGCCGCCAGTCCTCGATGCCCTTGGCCCGCATCACGTGCAACCCGTAGCGGACCTTCTGCGGCAGCGACAGGCCGGGGAACTTCAGCAGCGCGAGCGGGTTACCCCAGTCGTACAGCCGACCCTGGTAGTAGAACCCCATCCGGGTGGAAGTCCAGCGCAGCCTGTCTTCGAGGCTGAACTCGCGCAGGTAGTCGAAGGTGGTCTGGTCGGGCTTGCAGATGAAGTGGTAATAGCGCTCGATGCGAGTGCCGGCGAAGTCGACGAATGCCGACATGCCGCCGATGCGGTCATCGCGCTCGAAGACGGTGACCCGCACGCCGCGCTTGGCGAGCTCATACGCCGCGGCCAGACCCATCGGGCCGGCGCCGATGACCGCTGCGGTCGCCGGAGCGGCCTCTGCGCGACGCTCAGTCGGTGCGTTCGACGACATGCTTCGAGTACAGCGGATGGCAGAAGGTCTCGCGGATGCCTTCGGCAAACGGCGTCATCCGGAAGCCGAAGGTCTGCTCGATGTCGACGCCGGAGAAGTCGTCGCCAGCGGTGAGCGCCCTTAACTGGCTGGAAGTGAACGGGGGTCTGTCGCTGAACAGCGCGTACAGGCGCAAGAGTGCGTCGAAAACGCCATACGGGATTCGGACGATCGGCGTGCGCAACCCCTTGACTTCACGGATGGCGCGGATGATGTCGATGTAGTCGATCCGCTCGTTGCCGACCAGATCGTAGATCTGCCCCGCCGGCCGATGCTCGACGCACCAGAGGATGGCGCGGCAGAAGTCGCGCTCGTACAGCGGCTGGCGCATGTAGCGGCCGTGCCCCGGGATCGGAAACACCGGCGACCGCTCCATGAACCGCGCCAGCCAGCCGAAGTGCTTGGGGTCGAACCAGCCGTACATCAGCGTCGGCCGCAGCACGC
>CAYLZU010000218.1:0-5791 GCA_964388005.1 uncultured Burkholderiaceae bacterium | reverse complement strand
ATTCCCGTTCGAGCCCGCCCCCGAGTGCTTGTGTCGGGGGCGGGAATGACGTCGAACTGCTGAGGTTCCTCGCTAATCAGGTGCGTCAATGGCGCCTGTCGTTCAACGAGCGGCGGCGACCATTCCCAGGACCCATGGTGCTCCAAGTGCCGCGCCAACTCCATGGCGTCGTGCAGCGCCCGGCCGACCCCGACCAGGCCGAAGCGGCAGTTAAGGAAATGGTGCGGTCGGCGGACGACCCCATCAGGTTTCATGTGATCCCGGCGTGACAAGCTCCGGCGACGGGCAGGCTTTGCGCGTCGGGTCGCCACACTTCCCCTCGCCCTCACCCCCGCTTGCGCGCCTTTGCCCGCGCCTGCTTCAGCAGACCGGCGGCATTGGCCGGATCGCGTAGCCAGATGCACAGCGCCACCGCCGTGTCGTCGTCGAGGGCATCGACGATCGCCCGCTGCCGCTCCGGGTGGCCGCGTTCCTGGATGATCCGGTGCGCCGCGGCCTTGACGGCGTCGAGGTCGACCTTCAGGTCGTCCAGGCGCCGGACCTGCGCGGCGGCCAACGTCCAGCGCCCGAACAGTCCGGCCAACTCGGTGTCGATGCCTGCGTTCATGGTCTGCTGCGGCTCCGTGGCTACGCGTTTCCGCGCTCCTGCCGCCGGTGAAACTCTCGCAGCAGGAACTCTTCGTCTTCCGGGGAAACATCGAAACGCTGGCAGGCCTGCTCGATGAGCGCCGGCGTCCAGGGTCCCTGTTCGGCGAGCCAGGCGACGGCGCGGCGCAGGGCTTCTCCCTTGGGGACGATGGGCGGAATCGGCATCGGCCTCAGCCAGTTCAAACTCTGCAACGCGGCCCGCCGGCAACGATCTTCACACCGGCCCCGGAGCCGGCCTCGCCGGGCGACCCGGCCATCAGACTAACCGACGGCCCGGTGGGCGCGGGCGTACGGCAGGGCCGGAGCCCGGCTCGACTGCCGCGGCGTGGTACGTTGCCCTCCATGAACAAGCCCAGGCTGATCTACTTCGACGCCCCCGTGAGTCGCGGCGAGGAGTGCCGCCTCGCCCTGCACCTGGCCGGCATCGACTTCGACGACGTGCGCATCAGTCCAGCGGCATGGCCGGCGATGAAGGAGCAGACGCCCTACGGCGGCCTGCCGGTCCTCGAACTGCCGGGACTCGCACCGCTCGCCCACTGCAACGCCATTCTGGTGCTGATCGGCCGCCGACACGGCCTGCACCCCGCCGACGACTTCGAGGCGGCGCGTCACGAGGCAATGATGCAGCACGTGGAGGATCTGCGCGCCGCCGTCGGGCCGACCATCCGCATGGGCGACGCCGAGAAGAGAGCCGCGCGCGAGGCGATGGTGGCGGGTTTCCTGCCGGCGTGGGCGAGGTCGGCGGAGAAGAACATCCTCGGCGAGCCGTTCTTTGGCGGCGCGAGGCTCAACGTCGTCGACCTCAAGCTGTACATGGCCGTGCGCTGGTTCATCGGCGGCAGGGTCGACCACATTCCCGCCACGATCTTCGCCGGCTATCCCAGGCTGATGGCGGTGCACGCCGCGGTGCGCGACCATCCCGGCGTGAAATCCTGGGCCGCGAAGGCCGCGTAAGGGCCAGCATCGGCCGGGGACCGTGGTCCTGAAGCTTCGCGAAAGATGCGAGTCGGCAGGCAGTCAACACCGGCGACACTCGAACCCGGGCACGTCGTCGGGCTGAACCAACCGCCCTTTGTCCTGAACCGAAGACGCCGTCGGGCCGCGGCCTTCCTTCGGCTCGCCGCAAGCTGACGGACTCGTCGTCCGCAAAGCGCTCGGGATCCCGGATGCGACTTCTCGTCCGCGCGCTGCTGCTCCTGCTGGTCGCGATGCCGTTGCTGGCGATCGTGGCGATCGCGATGTCGCTGCAGGACCAGCCCCTGGTGACTGGCGTCGCGCGCCTGACGCCGCAGGACATCGATCGCGCCAAGCGCGTCGTCAGGGCGCAGGACCCGCGCCGCGCCGGTCCCGACGGGCTGCAGACGGTCGTGATCGGCGAGCGGGACCTGGGCCTGGCGCTGAACTATCTCGCCGGCCGCCACGTTCACGGCGCCGCTCGGATCGAGCTGCGGCCTGGCGCCGCCGTCCTGCAGGCGAGCATCGAGCTGCCGCGCAATCCGGTCGGCCGCTATCTGAACATCGACGCCGCGTTGCGCGGCGGCGAGGCGGTGCCGAGCGTCCAGCACCTGAGGATCGGCAGCCTGCCGGTGCCAGCGCCGCTGGCCCGATCCCTGCTGCGTGAGGGGCTGCGGCGCCTCACGGCGACGGAGCGCGGGCAACTGGCGGCGCTGGCGCTGCGGTCGGCGAGCTTCGGCGACGGCAAGATGACCGTGACCTATCAGTGGTCGGCCGAGGTCGCGGCGCTGGCTCGCAACGCGCTGGTCGCGCCCGACCATCGGGATCGGCTGCGGTTCTACCAGGACGAGCTTGCCGCCGTGGCCGCGCAGGCACCGGGCACGATCAGTCTCGCCGCGCTGATGCCGTCGCTGTTCCGGCTGGCGGTCGAGCGGGGAGCCGCCGGTGATCCGGTGCGCGAGAACCGGGCCGCGATTCTCGTGCTGGCGATGTACGCGGTCGGCAGGCCGATCGAGCAGATCGTGCCTGTGGCGGCGGCGTGGCCGCGGCCGGTCCAGCGCACGGTGACGCTTGCCGGCCGCACCGACTTTCCCAGGCACTTCCTCGTTTCCGCTGCCATCGCGGCAGAGGCGGGGAGCCCACTGGCCGACGCCATCGGCGTGTACAAGGAGATCGAGGACTCGCGCGGCGGCAGCGGATTCTCGTTCAACGACGTCGGCGCCAATCGCGCCGGAACCCGGTTCGGCGAGGTCGCTGCCGCATCGCCCGAGCGCGCGCGGCGGCTGGCGCAGGCCGTGGCGTCCGGCGTGAAGGAGGCGGACTTCATGCCCAACGTGTCCGATCTGCCCGAATTCCTCTCCGAAGCGGAGTTCAAGCGGCGCTTCGGCGGCGTCGACGGCGAGGGCTACGCGGCGATGATGGCCGTGATCGAGCAGCGCGTCGCGGCCTTGCCGCTGCTGCGGGACTGAGATTGAGATCGCCCGGCTTCGGCTCGCCTGCGGCCGCCCCGGCGGCCGCCGCGAGGGCACGCCAAAGAGCGTCTACTCCGGCGTCTCGAGCAGCCGCCGCTCGCCTTCCAGCGCCCGGATCGCGGTGACGTTCTGCACCGTTTCGAGGGTGCCGAGGTAGCGCCCGTCCTCGCCGCGCACCGGCCAGTAGCGGATGTGGACCTTGCGCTCGCCGATGTCGATCCAGAACTCGGCCACGTCGCGGACGCCGGCCTTGAAGTCGGCCAGGATCCGGTCGACCAGGTGCAGGCTCTTGGGCGGGTGGCAGTTGCGCACCTCCATGCCGATCGCGCCGCGGGTGCGGCCGAAGATCTTCTCGCCGTGCTCGTGGCTGAAGTAGCGCACCCGGTCCTCATGGTCGATGAAGGACAGTTCGACCGGCAGCGTGTTCAGGATCGCCGCCAGCACGTCGCGCTCGACGCCGAAGGAGAGGTCGCGCAACTGGGCCTGGTCGATGATCTCCTGGGCGATCCCGTAATAGCGCGCCCGCGTGCCCTCGCCCGCGGCGGCTTCGACCTCCTCGATGCCGCGCACGATGGCGGCCGCGTCGGCATCGCTGAGCACGCGCTCGGCCAGCGGATACAGGATGTCGTTCTCCTTCCAGAAGTGGTCCTTGCACAGCGCCGCGTATTCCTCGAACGCGGAGCGCACTTCCGGCAGCTTGCCCCGATCGCCGGCGGCGACCGCCGCGCCCAGCGGCACCAGCCGCGACAGGATCTCCCGCGCCCGCTGGTGCTCCTGCAGCATCACGCCGAGCGGCCCCGCGTGGCGTGGGACGCCGGCCTGCTCCAGCCTGGGAAAAAGATGCAGCTCCTCCTTCTGGTTGTGGCACTGATCGACGTACTCGTTCAGGTACTGGACCAGCCTGCCGACCTGGGCAGGCGACGGTCCGCCGGGAGACGCGAACTGTGTCTCCATCGCCGCGAACACCCGCTCGGTGAGTTCGTGATCCTGCTTGAGCAGCTGGTCCCAGTTCCGGCTCATGATCCGCCCGCTCCCCGATGACGGCGCGCAGTGTAACGATCGACGTGACGGGGACCATCGAGGCGATGCCGGACCGAACGGGCGGACGCCGCCGGCGAAGACGACCGCCGGCGCGAGTGGCTGCCGATGCCGGCGATCCGCTCCCGCGGGGCGCGAAGCAGCGCCGGAAACCGGCGCGATCGGCCGGCTTCCGGCCTAGTGTTCCGACCCACAGGTTTCGAAACGACGCCACCCACGAAGTGCGACGCGGGTTGCAACAATGGCGAAATCGGCGCCAGGCACGAAGCCGCGCGGAGCCTGGTTGGGAACCAGGCGAGCACGGCGACACAGCATGGCGGCGATTCTCGCCATTGTTGCTTCGAAACTTGTGGGTCGGAGCACTAGACTCGCCGCCTGATGTCCAACAGGAGAACCGACATGCATTTGCGCGCCATTGCCTGCCTCGCCGTGCTCGCCCCGCTTGCCGCCCAGGCGGCGCCGAATCCCGCCGAAGGGCGCAAGCTCGTCCAGACGCACAAGTGCGAGAACTGCCACCAGGACAAGGTCTATGGCCCGGAAGGCACGATCTACCTGCGGAAGGACCGGCGGGTGACGACGTGGTCCAAGCTCAAGGCGCAGGTGGCGGCCTGCAACACCATGCTCGGCGTCGGCCTGTTTCCCGACGAGGAAGAGCACATCGCCTCCTACCTGAACAACACGTACTACAAGCTGCCGGTGAAGTGAGGTCGGCCGCCGTGCGGGCGTGTGCGCCCGGCGGCTGCCGCGGCTTTCGGATCGACGCAAGGCGGATTCCAGTGGCGTCCGCGCTGTGCTATGAATCCGCCCGGTGCTTCGCCTCGTCCGGCGAACACTTTGGAGGGAGAACGCGATGAATCGGAGTCGTTGGCTGGGACTGCTGCTGGCGGGCGCCGTGCTCTCCGGCGCGGCGTCGGCGCAGAAGCCGGTGGTGGGGGTGGCCGAGTTCAAGAACCAGTCTGCCGCCGGCTGGTGGCGCGGCGGCGTCGGCTGGGAGTTGTCCGGCATGCTCAGCAACGAATTGGCCGGCACCGAGAAGTTCCGCGTCGTCGAACGCAGCAAGCTGGAAACGGTGCTGCGCGAACAGGATCTCGGCGCCTCGGGCCGCGTGCGCCAGGGTACGGCGGCGCAGATCGGACAGCTCACGGGCGCGCAGTACCTCGTGCTCGGCACCGTCAGCGCCTACGAGGAGAAGACCCAGGGCACCGGCGGCGGCATCAGCATCGGCGGCTTCTCGGTCGGCGGCCGCTCGGACGAGGCCTACATCGCCGTCGATCTGCGCGTGGTCAACGCCACCACCGGCGAGATCGACTTCACGCGCACGGTCGAGGCCCGCTCGGGCGGCTTCGGCCTCAGTCTGGGCGCCTATCGCGGCGGCTTCGGCGGCAGCCTCAGCCAGTACGAGAACACGCCGGCCGGCAAGGCGATCCGCGCCGTGCTGATGGAGATCAGCGAGTACCTCGCCTGCGTGATGGTCGACAAGGGCTCCTGCGTGGCCGAGTACAAGGAAAAGGAACAGAAGCGCCGCGACAAGACCAAGAGCTCGATCAAGCTCGAATAGCAGCGCCGCCCTGGCCGCCGGCCGCGAGACCTGCGGCCGGCGACGCTACCCGCGCGGCGTCACCGCACTGACGTCGCCATCCTGCGCCGGTCCGTCACCGGCACTACCCTGCTCGGTCGCC
>CAYLZU010000217.1:0-5794 GCA_964388005.1 uncultured Burkholderiaceae bacterium | reverse complement strand
CGAGGAGTTCCACGAGGCCGAGAGCTGCATGCACCGCAGCCACGGCCACTGCATGACGATGGGCACCGCCTCGACCATGGCCTGCATGGTCGAGGCGCTCGGCATCGGCCTGCCCGGCAACGCCGCGTATCCGGCGGTCGACGCGCGCCGCAACCTGATCGCCCGCGACGCGGGGCGGCGCATCGTCGCGCTGGTGGACAAGGATGTGCGGATGTCGACGATCCTGACCCGGGCCGCGTTCGAGAACGCCATCCGCGTCAACGCCGCCATCGGCGGCTCGACCAACGCCGTGATCCACCTGATCGCGCTCGCCCGCCGGCTGGGCGTGAAGCTGTCGCTCGACGACTGGGACCGTCTCGGCCGCGGCGTGCACACGCTGGTGAACCTGATGCCCAGCGGCAAGTACCTGATGGAGGATTTCTGCTACGCCGGCGGCCTGCCGGTGGTGATCCGCGAGCTCGGCGAGGCGGGGCTGCTCCGCCGCAACGCGCTGACGGTGAACGGCCGCACCGTCTGGCAGAACAGCCGCAAGGCGGAGAACCACAACCGCGACGTCATCATGCCGATGGCGCGACCGTTCAAGCGCGACACCGGCATCGCCGTGCTGCGCGGCAACCTGGCGCCGGACGGGGCGATCATCAAGCCGTCGGCGGCAACGCCGAAACTGATGCAGCACCGGGGTCGCGCGGTGGTGTTCGAGGACATCGACGACTTCCACGCCCGCATCGACGATCCGAAGCTGAACATCGACGAGCGCTCGGTGATGGTGCTGAAGAACTGCGGCCCGAAGGGCTACCCCGGCATGGCCGAGGTCGGCAACATGCCGCTGCCGCCGCGGCTGCTGAAGAAGGGGATCACGGATCTCGTGCGCATCTCGGACGCGCGCATGAGCGGCACCGCCTACGGCACCGTCGTGCTGCACGTGGCGCCGGAGGCGGCGGCCGGCGGTCCGCTGGCGCTGGTGCGCGACGGCGACCTCGTGGAACTCGACGTCGCGCAGCGGCGGCTGCAGCTGCACGTCGCCGAGGAGGAACTCCGCCGCCGCCGCGCCGCCTGGAAGCCGCCGGCGCCTGCGATGGCGCGAGGCTACACGCGGCTGTACATCGAGCACGTCAACCAGGCCAGCGAGGGCGCCGATCTCGACTTCCTGGTCGGCGGCAGCGGCTCGGCGGTGGCGCGCGACAACCACTGACGGGCCGATGAAGGTCCTCGTCACCGACCACGACTTCCCCGACCTCGGCCTCGAGCGCGGGATCTTCGCCGAGGCCGGCATCGACATCGTCTCGGCGCAGTGCCGCAGCGAAGGCGACGTAGTCGCGGCCGCCGACGGCTGCGACGCCCTGCTGGTGCAGTACGCGCCGGTGACCGACGCCGTGCTGGCCGCGTTGCCGCGCGTCGGCATCGTCAGCCGCTTCGGCGCCGGCTACGACACCATCGATCCGGAGGCCTGCGCCCGCCACGGCGTCTGGCTCGCCAACTCGCCCGACTATGGCGTCGGCGAGGTCGCCACCCATGCGCTGGCGATGGCGCTCGCGCTGCTGCGCCACCTGCCGATGTACGACCGCGACGTTCGTGCCGGCCGCTGGCACTATCTCTCGGCCGGGCCGATCCGCCGCGCTTCGGGACTGACGGCGGGCATCGTCGGCCTCGGCCGCATCGGCAAGCGCTTCGCCCACCTGGCGCGCAACTGCTTCGGCCGCGTGATCGCCGTCGATCCCTACCTGATCGACGGCGACTTTCCCGCCTACGTCGAGCGGGCGACGGCCGCCGACCTGTTCGAAGGCGCGGACGTGATCTCGCTGCACGTGCCGCTGACGGCGGAGACGCGCGGCATGGTCGGCGCCGCGCTGCTGTCGCGGATCCGCCCCGGCGCCATCCTCGTCAACACCGCCCGCGGCGCGGTGGTCGACATCGACGCGCTGCTGGCGGCGCTCGACGCCGGCCGCCTCGCCGCCGCCGCGCTCGACGTGCTGCCGAGCGAGCCGCTTGCCGTCGATCACCCGCTGGCGCGGCACCCGCGCGTGCTGCTGACGCCGCATGCGGCGTTCTACTCGGCCGAGGCCGAGGTCGAGCTGCGGCGCAAGGCGGCGCTGAACGTCGTGCAGTGGGCGCGGCAGGGACGGCCGGCGTATTGTGTCGTCGCCGGTAGCCGACAGCCGGCGGCGCGTTAGCGGCGCGCGGGACACGGGGAGCGGGCCGGACATGGCGCAGGTGCTGATCCGCGGCGTCGAGAAGCGCTTCGGGGCGACGCAGGTGATCCATGGCGTGAACATCGCCATCGACGACGGCGAGTTCGCGGTGCTGGTCGGCCCCAGCGGCTGCGGCAAGACGACGCTGCTGCGGATGATCGCCGGGCTGGAGGAGATCACCGTCGGCGAGATCGTGATCGGCGACCGCGTCGTCAACCGCGTCGCTCCGAAGGAACGCGACATCGCGATGGTGTTCCAGAACTACGCGCTGTATCCGCATATGACGGTGCGCGACAACATGGCCTTCAGCCTGCTGCTGGCGAAGCGGCCGGCGGCGGAACTGCAGGCGCGGGTGCACAAGGCGGCGTCGATCCTCGGCCTGACCGAGCTGCTCGACCGCTACCCGCGCCAGCTCTCCGGCGGCCAGAGGCAGCGGGTGGCGATGGGACGGGCGATCGTGCGCGACCCGCAGGTGTTCCTGTTCGACGAGCCGCTGTCGAACCTCGACGCCAAGCTGCGGGTGGCGATGCGCACCGAGATCAAGGAACTGCACCAGCGGCTGAAGACGACCTCGGTGTACGTCACCCACGACCAGATCGAGGCGATGACGATGGCCGACAAGATCGTGGTGATGAACGGCGGCCGCGTCGAGCAGATCGGCTCGCCGCTCGACCTGTACGACAACCCGGCCAACCTCTTCGTCGCCGGCTTCATCGGCTCGCCGGCGATGAACTTCCTCGACGGCCGCATCAACGGCCGCGGCGTCGTCGTCGGCGAGGGCGTCGAGCTGCCGGCGCCGCAGGTGACGCTGCCGGCCGGCCGCGAGGTCGTGGTCGGCGTCCGGCCGGAGCACCTGGCGGTGGCCGACCGCGGCGTGCCGGCGGAAGTGGTGGTCGTCGAGCCGACCGGCGCCGACACCCAGATCTACTGCAAGGTGGCCGGCAAGGAGGTGACCGCCGTGGTGCGCGAGCGGCACCCGTTCAAGCCCGGCGAGATGGTGCACCTCGCACCGCAGCTGACGTTTCTTTTCGATCCCGCCAGCGGCGCGCGACTGGCCTGAGGCGGGAAAACGCGAGGCCCCCGTAAACCAACGTCGGAGGAGACATGGGCAACATCAAGAGGCGAGACGTACTGAAGATGACGGCCGGTCTGGCCGCCGGCGTGCCGCTGTTCGGCGGCGACGCGATGGCGCAGGCGGCCAACTTCACCTACCGGCCGGAGAAGGGCGCGAAGCTGCGCGTGCTGCGCTGGCGCCGCTTCGTGCAGGGCGACGAGGACGCCTTCATGGCGCACGTCAAGCGCTTCTCCGACAAGTTCGGCGTCGAGGTCCGCGTCGACAACGAAGGCTGGGAGGACGTGCGGCCGAAGGCGGCGGTGGCGGCCAACGTCGGCTCCGGCCCGGACATCATCTACGGCTGGTTCGACGACCCGCACCAGTACCCGGACAAGCTGGTCGACATGACCGACGTCGCCAATTACCTCGGCGCCAAGTACGGCGGCTGGTACGACGTTGCCCGCACCTATGGCACCCGCGACGGCAAGTGGATCGGGCTGCCGCTCGGCGCCGCCGGCGCCACCTTCGTGCACCGGATCAGCCATGTGCAGGCGGCCGGCTTCAAGGAGTTCCCGAAGGACACCGCCGGCTTCCTCGAACTGTGCAAGGCGATGAAGGCCAAGGGCACGCCGGCCGGCTTCGCCCTCGGCAATGCGGTCGGCGACGGCAACTCCTGGGTCTACTGGCTGGTGTGGGCCTTCGGCGGCAGGATGGTCGACGAGAAGAACAACGTCGTCATCAACAGCCCGGAGACGATCCGCGCCCTCGAGTACGCGAAGGAGCTGTACGCCACCTTCGTGCCCGGGACCCTGTCCTGGCTGGACCCGAACAACAACAAGGCCTTTCTCGACGGCCAGGTGAGCATCACCAACAACGGCATCTCGATCTACTACGCCGCCAAGACCTCGAAGGATCCGAAGGTGCTGGAGATGGTCCCCGACATCGGCCACGCCAACTATCCGATCGGCCCGGTCGGCCGGCCGACCGAGCTGCACCTGTTCACCCAGGCGATGGTGTTCCGCTACAGCAAGTTCCCGAACGCGGCCAAGGCCTTCGTCGCCTTCATGATGGAGAAGGAGCAGTACGAGCCGTGGCAGCAGGCCGCGATCGGCTACATCACGCAGCCGCTGCGCGCCTACGAGAGCAACCCGATCTGGACCGTCGATCCGAAGCACACGCCGTACCGCGACGTCGTCAAGAACATGACCGCGCACGGTTACGCCGGAACGCTCGGCTACGCCTCGGCGGCGGCGATGGCCGACTTCATCGTGGTCAACATGGTTGCCGAGGCCGCCAGCGGCGCCCGCACGCCGAAGGAGGCCGCCGAGCGGGCGGCGGCGCGGGCCAACCGTTACTACAAGGTGTGAAGGCGGACGGCTGGCGCCGCCTTCACTGCGCCCGGTTGGAGCGGACGGCGTTGCCGCCGCTCGACCGGGCGGGGTTGGCTTCGTTGCGGCGAAGCGGCGGCGCGATGCGGGGGCTGTGCTGCCGGCGTGGGCGGAATGGCTGGTCGGTGACGAGACGGTGGCGCGAGGATGGCGGCGTGACGCTTGACGCCGTGCAACGCGGTCCGCTCGTCCGCATCGCGCGGGCGGCGCCGCCATTTCTCGATTGGACGACGCGGTCTCCGCGAGCGCGCGGCGGCGCGGCGTGGCGGGTTTGCCGGGTGGTGGCGCCGGGGCCGGCGGCGCGGCGAATGCGCTGCGCGAGGATCGCGACCTGATGCAGCGGCTGCTGAACGACCGCAACGTCCTTGGGCTGCTGTTCATGCTGCCGGCCGGCGCGCTGCTGCTCGTCTTCCTCACCTATCCGCTCGGGCTGGGCACCTGGCTCGGCTTCACCGACACGCGGATCGGCCGGCCGGGGCAGTGGGTGGGGGTGGAGAACTTCGCCTTTCTCGTCGGTGACAGCGTGGCCCTGCTGTCGCTGTTCAACACCGTCTTCTACACGGTGGTGGCGAGCGTGCTGAAGTTCGCCCTCGGCCTGTGGCTGGCGCTGCTGCTGAACCGGCACCTGCCGTTCAAGTCGTTCATCCGCGCCGTCGTGCTGCTGCCGTTCATCGTCCCCACGGCGCTGTCGGCGATCGCCTTCTGGTGGCTGTACGACGCCCAGTTCTCGGTGCTGTCGTGGACGCTGACGAGGTTCGGGCTGATCGACGAGTACATCAACTTCCTCGGCGATCCGTGGCTGGCGCGGCTGTCGACCATCGCCGCCAACGTCTGGCGCGGCGTGCCCTTCGTCGCCATCTGCCTGCTGGCCGGCCTGCAGACGATCTCGCCGTCGCTGTACGAGGCGGCGTCGCTCGACGGCGCCACCGACTGGCAGAAGTTCCGCCACGTGACGCTGCCGCTGCTGACGCCGATCATCGCCGTGGTGATGACCTTCTCGGTGCTGTTCACCTTCACCGACTTCCAGCTGATCTACGTGCTCACCCGCGGCGGCCCGCTCAACGCCACCCACCTGATGGCGACGCTCAGCTTCCAGCGCGCGATCCCCGGCGGCTCGCTCGGCGAGGGCGCGGCGCTGGCCACGGCGATGGTGCCGTTCCTGC
>CAYLZU010000216.1:0-5815 GCA_964388005.1 uncultured Burkholderiaceae bacterium | reverse complement strand
CGAAACAAGGCGCTCAACACGCTGCGTTCCCCGACAGCGCGCGGGGGCGTGGGTCTCGTGTAGGCGTAGCCCAGCGCGTCGCGCAGGAACACCTCGCCAAAGGCGCGGGCGCTGGCGGCGGCATCGAGATCGGTGCGCTCGAGGCCGGCGCTGAACGCCTTCCACTGAGCCTGGGCGATGCGGAACGCACGGCCAATCTCGTCCTGCAGCGTGAAGCCGCGCGGGACGCGGTAGTCCTCGGGCTGCTGGCAGCTGGCCTTGCCCTGGGTGGCCTTCTCCAGCAAGTCGGGCAGCAGTAGCGCGCCCTCGAGGCGCAGCGTGTCGAAGCCGAGCGAAGGGGTGCGCCGCAGGCTCAAACCTGCACCACGTCGAGACCGAGCGCAGCGGCGGCTGCGCACTGGCGTGCGTCGGCCGAGACGAAGACGTCGGCCGTGCTGACGAGAGCCGCTGCCACGTGCAGCGCGTCCATGGCGCGCAGCGGATGGACCTCGAGCGCGCCGATGGCGCGCTGGATGACCTGTGGCGAGGTCTCGCAAAGCACGGCGTCGTCGAGGTCGGCCACGAGGTCAGCCTTCAACGCCGCGTAGCTCGCTTCATCGAGGCGACGCTCGCGCACAAGCCGGCGGAAGGCCGAGATGATTTCGGGCACCGCGATCACCGCCACGGCGAGCTCGGTCGCGCGATCGCACTGAGCGATCACCTTGTCGGTGCCTGCCTCGCGGATGTAGCGCTTGACGAGGGCCGAAGAGTCGAAGAACACGCGCACGGCCGGATCTTGGTCACCCAGCCACGGTCAGTCGCCGCGTTCTTCGAGGATCAGGCCGCTGACCGCCTGGCCACCGATGACCAGTGGCCGGGCAGGCCGTCGCTTCCACGACGGCAGATCGCGCGCAATCGGGTGGATCTCGGCGATGGGTTTGCCGTTGCGCAGCACGCGGACGATCTCGCCCGACTCCACGAGGTCGAAGTAGTGCTTGGCCTGATTACGCAGTTCAGTAAAGCTGGCGTTGTGCATGTCCATACTCCATTCGCCAAATGTACATCGGAGTGTACATTAGAGCCCCTCCAGCAGCAACACGTACACACCGAACACGTCCACTGGCAGGCTGGCGCGAACTGCGTACTGACCAATGTCACGCGCGGCTTCACGCACGCGGCGGTGGTCTGCGAGCAGCGCGTTCGCGCGATCGGTCGCCAGGCGTTCGAGCACAGGGCGCTGCGCGTCGAGGAAGTCCAGCGCCAGGCGCAACTCGTGGGTGGCGGCCGCGGCATCGAGGTTGGCGGCCGGCCGCGCGTCGAGCAGCGGCGCGGCTTCGGCTTCGGACAGCCACTGCGGGCGCGCCCGCCCGCGCACGCCGATGGCCACCGCTTCCTCGGCCATGAGTTGCCGCGTCTGGCCGCGGCGCGTGAGCTCCAGGTGATGGCGCAGGCGCAGCAGGTACAGCGTGGTCACCGTGTCGACATCAGCGGTGACGGTGGCCGCAGCGCGGGCAGCGATCGGCGCGTCGCCGCTCAACGCAGCTTCCAGCACATGGTCGGCCAGCAGGCCCACCAGCGGATGGCTGCGGTGAATGAAGCGCGTACCGACGGCCGGCGGATAGTGGAAGTGCAGCCTACGCGGGATCGATGCGCGCCGGAAAGGGCAGGTTCGGGTCATTCCGCGCGACGACAGAGAGGCCGTCTCCGAAAAGTGTCACGGCGAAGGCCATCCCCGAGCGCCGTTGTCGCCGTGGAAGGCGGCAAGGGTCCGCTTCGCCGCGACCGTCGTCATCGCACTTGCTTGCTGTCCTCCGCGCTGCGTGCGCCGCCATCGGCAGCAACGCCTGCTACTTGCCCAGTTCGATCGGATAGTCCTTCTGGTCGGCCGGGAAGCGCTTGTACGGCGCGATCAGTTTGTCGTCCCTGCTCCAGCCCATCATGCCGTACTGCAGGCCGCGGGCGTTGTAGCCGAGGATCGACAGCAGGTAGCTCGTGCCCACCGCGGTCTGGCCGTTGTAGTCGGCCACCACGATGCGGCGGCCGAGCGGCAGCTTGGCCAGGCTCGCCGGCTCGAACACGGTCGCGAACGGGATGTTGACGGCACCCGGGATGTGGCCCTTGGCGTAGTCCTCCGGCTTGCGCGTGTCGATCACGAACGGGTCGTTGACCGGGTTGGCGTCGGTGAGCATGCCCTGCACCGCTTCGGCGGTCATCGACACGGTGTTGTCGGCCATCTCGACCGCGTCGCCGCGGGCGACCAGGATCTCTTCCAGCGTCGCCTTGCCGGTGGCGATGACCGGCCGCGCCCATGTCGCCGCGGGGAGATTCGCCCTGGCTTCGACCGGGAAGTTCTGCTGCGTTTCCGGGAAACGCGAGGCCGGGCCGAGGGCGACATCGTTCTTCGTCCAGCCCATGGTGCCCCATTCGAGCTGCACCGCGTCGTAACCCATCATGCGCAGCACCGCAGCCGGGCCGACGGCGCCGGTGCCGGTGTAGCAGTAGGCGACGATCGGCTTGTCCTTCGGCGGCAGCTTGGCGATGCTGGCCGGCTTCCAGAAGGCGCCGCGCGGGATATTGATCGATCCCGGGATGCGCGCCTTGGCGTAATCGCCCGGCGCGCAGACGCTGATCAGCACCGGGTCGTTGGCCGGATTGCCGTCGGCGAGCAGCGCCCGCAGGCGTTCGTTGCTGATGTAAAGGGGCTTGCCGCTTTTCATCACCTGGTCGGCGGCGGTGGCGACGAGGCGGGATTCATCGACGGGCGCCGTCGCCGGCGCCATGCCGGCGCAGGCGAGCAGCGAAGCGAGGAGCGGCAGTGCAAAGGCAAGTCGTGCAACCAGTCTGGACATGTCGACCTCCGCAAGGATGGAGGCAACATATCAACGCCGGCGAATATGTTGTTGCGCGGCGTCAATGCGATCGAGGCTGCAAGTCAAGGGTGTCGAGCCGGCGCAACGCTCCAGCGGACGCAGCCGCCGCGGCGCCGCTCAGCGGGCGCGACGCAGCAGCCGCCAGCCGACGCCGATGGCGAGCAGCGGCGCCGCCGCGGCCACGACCCATTCCAGCGCCAGCCGAGCGCCGCTGGCGGGCCGGCTCGCGACCAGATGGTCGACGATCACGCCCCGATCGCCCGCTTCGAAGTGCGCGCCGTTCACGTACTCCATCCGCAGCAACACGCTCCACCAGCCGAGCCTGCCGTAGCGGTGGTCGCGCAGGAACTCCGGGCCGTGGCAGGCGCCGCAGCGCGCCTCGACCAGCCGCACGCCGAGGGGCCGCGCCGCGAGCCGTGCCTGCTCGTCGCGTCGCTGCTGCTCGGCCTGCGCCTCGCGTTCGCGTTCAAGCGCTTCGGCGCGCTCGCGCTCCTGCCGGACGCGCTCCGCCTCCTGCGCCCGCTGCGCCGGCGTCAGTCGGCGCCCGCCGGACTCGTACTCGTCGCTCGACATCTCGGCTGCGCCCGGAGTTGGCGCCGCGAGCAGCGCGGCGATCAGGAGCGCGCCGGCGATCCGCATCCTTGGCATCCGCGTCGCATCCGCTCGGTCCGCCCGCGGAAGCGGTGCGAGCCGCCTGCGGTCAGCCGGCGACTCCGGCGGCAAGCGCCGCGCCGGGCGCCGCCTCGTCGCGCCGGCCGGCCGCGTGCAGCCTGGCGAGCAACGCGAGGTTCAGGAAGGCAACGCCCCCGGTGCGGCGCGCCGCGATCGCCGCCGGCAGCGGCCGATCCGGATCGCCGAGCGTCGGCAGCAGCAGGTCTGCCTGCGAAAAGTCCTGGTCGAGGGTGCAGAAGGTCGGCGTGGCCACGACGAACAGACCCGCGGCGCGCGCTGCGACGACGCCCTTGGCCGAGTCCTCGAAGGCGATGCAGGCGGCGGCTGGCACCTGGAGCCGTTCCAGGACATAGCGGTAGACATCAGGCGCCGGCTTCGGCTGCGGGACCACGCCGCCGGCAGCGATCACCTGAAACCGGCCGAGCAGATCGGTGCCGAGGCCGTAGGCGAGCAGCGCCCCCACGCTCTCGGCGGTGCCGGTGGTCGCCACGGCGAGCTTCAGTCCCGCCTGCAGCGCCTCCTCGATCAGCCGGCGCACGCCGGCCCGCAGACGGACGCCGCCGGATGCGACCAGCGCGTTGTAGACGTCGACCTTCGTCCGATGGATGTCGGCGATGCGGTTGGTGAGTTGGCCTTTTCGCTCTGCCGGCAGGCCGAGCGAGTCCAGATACTGTCCAAGGCGCTCGCGGCCGCCGGAGACCCGGGCCAGGGTCGCGTAGGAATTGCGGCTCCAGTGCCAGTCCAGGCCGTGCCGGCGGAAGGCTTCGTTGAAGGCCTGTCGATGCGCCTCCTCCGTGTCGGCGACGGTGCCGTCGACGTCGAAGATCAGCGCTTGAAGTTCCATTTCCGCCTCTCCTGCTCAGCGCCGACGGCGCGGCGGTCGCCGCTGGCTCGTACCGGCGATGATGCCGCGCATCGGCCGAAGTGGGATCGCTTTCGCGCAGTGGCCGATCCGGCCGTGGCTGCTGGACGAGCTCGTCGGAGCCTGCACCGGCGCGCTCCTCGGCGGTGAAGGCGCGCCGACGACCCGCGGCCAGGGAGCGATCCGCGCGCGAAGGAGACGCTTACCCGATTCGATCGACGGCCGCCGGCAGCACCTCGGCCAGCGCAGCGTAGACACCCGCCGCCGGCTGCGAGGCCGACGCCTTCACGCAGGCGGCGCGCAGCGGCTCGAGCCAGTGAACGACGAAGCCCTCGGTGAACTCGAAGGCCATCGCCAGCGCGTCGGCATCGCCGTCGGCGTGCCGCCCGAGCAGCGCGCCGACGAACTCGAGCTGGATCGCGACATGGTCCGGCAGGTCGCGAAAGTTCTCGCGCTGCGCGAAGCCGGCGGTGGCATAGCACTGCGCCATCATCTGCGCGCTCACGCCGGCCAGGCCGCCTTCGAGGTAGATGCCGGTGTTCAGCGTCACCGGTACCGGCGGCACCAGGAACAGGCGGCTGTATTCGACCAGCCAGGGCTCGGTGGCCAGTGGGCCGTCGGCCGTCTCGCGCAGCGCGCGCGTGGCGGCCGCCGTGTCCAGTCCGAGCGCGAAACCCAGATCCTCGAGGTCGGCGGCCAGCGGCCGGCACCAGTCGCGCGTCGCCAGCGCCGCTGGCGGCGGCGCGTAGGCCGCCGCCAGCAGGACGAACAGGTCGGCGAGCTCGGCCGCGTCCGGACCGGCTCCCGCCTCCGGTTCAGCGGTCGGCACCGAGGCGGAGCCGAGCAGCGCCGAAGGCATAGACCGCGTAGGCGAGGAAGGCCGACATCGCCAGCAGCGCCCATTCGGCTGCCGACGGCGAATACGGGATCAGTCCGTGCACCCACGAGCCCTTGAACAGCGGCACCAGTTGCCCGCCGACCACGAACTCGTACTTGCCGATCAGCAGCGCCACGATCACCAGCACCATCGCCAGCGTCTGCATGCCGCCGCTGGCGCGGCCCGAGGCCGTTGCCGTCAGCCAGAGCGCGACGACGAGGAACGCGATCTGGACCCAGAACGCGGCCGAGCCGACCACGTGGTTCCACACCTGCAGGCCGTCGAGGTTCGACGCCAGGCCGACGATGGCGCGGCCGAGGATGAACAGCAGGGTGACGAAGGTCAGCGCCGCCACCCAGCGCGCCGCCTGGCCGGCAGCGCGCGCGTCCTCGCCGCCGGCGAGTTGCGCCGCCAGCAGCGTGAAGGCCAGCCCGCCGAGCAGCGCTTCGGCAAGCACCATCACCGGCACTTCGCCCGAGTGCCAGAACGGCCGCATCGACAGCGTCGCGAACATCAGCGCGCCGGTGATCACCACCGCCAGCGCCGCCAGCGCGC
>CAYLZU010000215.1:0-5841 GCA_964388005.1 uncultured Burkholderiaceae bacterium | reverse complement strand
AGAGTCCGGCCGCCGTCGGCGCCTGGGCGAGTCGGCTGCGGTACTGCGCGAAGTCCGTACTTTGCGCCGCGACCTCCCTGCGGGCGGACGCCTGATCGGTCGCCAACACCTGTTGCTCCGACGGCACGGCGAGCACGCTGTCGGCCCGCAAGTTGTTCATGTTGCCGCCAGTGAACGCCCCAGGATTGGCGCGGAACAGCGCCACCAGCATCTGATCAAGGGACGCCGAAGCGGGACGGGTCCGCTCGGCGATCACGCTCAATGTGTCGCCGCGCCGGACGGTGTAAGTCGGCGGCGCGCCGACGGCTGCCGTCGCTGGCGGCGGCGACGCGGGAGCCGCCGCCGGCGCCACTGCCACCGGAGCCGGTGCACGGGTCGCCGGTGCAACGACGTCCTGGCTGGCGCGCAGTGCCGGAGGGTCGAGCAGGATCGTGTACTCGCGGACCACCCGGCCGGAGGCCGAAGTCAGCTCCAGCAGCAGGTCGAGATACGGCTCGTTGACCGGGTTCGGCGAGGCGATCCTGACCACGAAGTTCTCGCCGCGGCGGTCGAGCGCGACCTGGACCCCGGTCAATGCCGGATTGAATTCGAGATTGGCCTGGCGAAAGGCGGCCTGGGACGCCAGCCGCACCGCCAGCGAGGCGGCTTCGTCGCGGTTGACGGCCGTGACCTCGACTTCGGCCCGAAGCGGCTGCCCCAGCGCCGACTTGACGGTGATTCGCCCGAGCCCTGCGCCATGCGCAAGCGGGGCGGAAAACGCGAGAGCAAGGGCCAGCACCAACGTGCTACGGCTCGGCGATCGCCTGATTCTCTTCATTGGCACAGTTGCCCCTCAGCGCAGAGCATGTTCAATTTTGAACTTAGCATCAGCCACTTAGGCAGGCAAGCTGACAAGTCGCCGTAACTGATCGTCCATGCAGCCGAAGAGCGACATCGCGCTCGCTCACGGCGCCGTCCGAACGACCTAGGCCCTAGAACCTATCTGGAGCCGCCCGGCCACGGCCGGGAGGACCGGGATCGGCTCTGCCGCCGCGATCAGTCGAGCTTGCCGAGCAGGATGCGGAGCATCCGCCGCAGCGGTTCGGCCGCGCCCCAAAGCAACTGGTCGCCGATGGTGAAGGCCGACAGGTACTCGCCGCCCATCGCCAGCTTGCGCAGCCTGCCGATCGGAATCTCCATCCTGCCGCTGACCCGTGCCGGCGACAGTTCGCGAATGCTGTCCTCGCGCCGGTTCGGGATCACCCGCACCCAGCGGTTGGCCGCCGCCAGCATCGACTCGATCTCCGCCAGCGGCAGGTCCTTCTTCAGCTTGATCGTCAGCGCCTGGCTGTGGCAGCGCATGGCGCCGACCCGCACGCACAGGCCCTCGACGATCAGCGAGCCGGGCTGGCCCATCGGCGGCCGGCCGAGGATCTTGTTCGCTTCCGCCCCGCCCTTCCATTCCTCGCGGCTGACGCCGTTGCCGAGATCCTTGTCGATCCACGGGATCAGGCTGCCGGCCAGTGGCACGCCGAAGTGCTCCTTCGGCAGGTCGTCGGCCAGCAGCGCGCTGCCAACCCGCCGGTCGATCTCCAGGATGGCCGATGAGGGGTCGGCCAGCAGGTCCTTGACCGCGGCATGGGCGTGCCCCATCTGCGCCAGCAGTTCGCGCATGTTCTGCGCGCCGGCGCCCGACGCGGACTGGTAGGTCATCGCCGAGACCCACTCGACGAGATCGGCCTTCAGCAGCCCGTCGATGCCGAGCATCATCAGGCTCACCGTGCAGTTGCCGCCGATGTAGTCGCGGACGCCGCGCTTCAGTGCCGCCTCGATCACCGGCATGTTGACCGGGTCGAGGATGATGACCGCGTCGTCCTTCATCCGCAGCGCCGAGGCGGCGTCGATCCAGTAGCCGTTCCAGCCGGAGGCGCGCAGCTTCGGGTGGACGTCGCTGGTGTAGTCGCCACCCTGGCAGGTGACGATCGCGTCGCAGCCCTTCAGCGCCGCCAGGTCGGCGGCGTCCCTCAGCACCGGCTCGGCGCGCGCCACCTTCGGCGCCGCCCCGCCGGCGCTCGAGGTGCTGAAGAACACCGGGTCGAAGAGTTCGAAGTCACGCTCGGCCGCCATCCGGTCCATCAGCACCGAACCCACCATGCCGCGCCAACCAACGATTCCGACTCTCATGACCTCTCTCCTTGCTGAGGGCGGCCCGGCGCCAAAGCAGACGGCAACGGACCTTCTGCCGGCGGCACGGCCCGACACGACGCCGCCGCAGCGCATGGAGCGCGATTATCCCCGCGCCGGCATGGCCGCGTGGCCGCGTCCAGAGTCGGCGTCGCGCGGCGCCGTGCCGCCGGCCGCGCTCGGACCGCCCACGACGGCCTCGTTGCCACTCGTTACGTCGCCAGCGCCGTGACGACGGCACTGCCCATCTGCGTGGTCCCCACGGCGGCCCCGCCGGCGGCGATGTCGGCCGTGCGCAGGCCCTGCGCCAGAACCTTCTTCACCGCCGCTTCGACCCGGTCGGCCTGCTCTGCCTTGCCGAGTGAATAGCGCAGCATCATCGCCGCCGATAGGATGGTCGCCAGCGGATTGGCCACGCCCTTGCCCGCGATGTCCGGCGCGCTGCCGTGGCTCGGCTCGTACAGCCCCTGGCCGCGCTCGTTCAACGACGCCGACGGCAGCATGCCGATCGAGCCGGTCAGCATCGCCGCCTCGTCGGACAGAATGTCGCCGAACATGTTGCCGGTGACGATGACGTCGAAGGACTTCGGCGCCCGCACCAGCTGCATCGCCGCGTTGTCGACGTACATGTGATCGAGCGCAACATCCTTGTAGTCGGCGTGCACTTCGGTCACCACGTCCCTCCAGAACTGGAAGGTCTCGAGCACGTTGGCCTTGTCGACGCTCGTCACCTTGCGGTTGCGCTTGCGCGCCGCCTCGAAGGCGACGCGGGCGATGCGCTCGATCTCCGGCCGCGAATAGCGCATGGTGTCGAACGCTTCCGGCTGGCCGGCGAAGGGGCCATCGGGCGCGGCGCGCCGGCCGCGCGGGGTGCCGAAGTAGATGTCGCCGGTCAGCTCGCGCACGATCAGGATGTCCAGCCCCGCCACCACCTCGGGCTTGAGGGTCGAGGCCGACGCCAGTTCCGGGTACAGGATCGCCGGCCGCAGGTTGGCGAACAGCCCCAGCGACCTGCGCAGGCCGAGGATCGCCTGCTCGGGGCGCAGCGCGCGCTCCAGCGTGTCGTACTTCCAGTCGCCGACCGCGCCGAACAGCACCGCGTCGGCTTCGCGCGCCAGCTTCAGCGTCGCCTCCGGCAGCGGATGGCCGTGCCGGTCGTAGGCGGCGCCGCCGACCTCGGCAAACTCCAGTTCGAAGCGCTCGTCGAGTGCGCGCAGCACGCGCACCGCTTCGGCGACGATCTCCGGCCCGATGCCGTCGCCCGGCAGTACCGCGATCTTCATTCACTGTCCTCCGCGGGGCCTCTTGCTGTGACTCCGCCCGCCCCGGGGAAACGAAGTGCACGCCGTCAGCGCGCGGCGGTTTTCTCCAGCCAGGGAAACTTCGCCAGCCGCTGCCCCTCGAAGGCGCGGATCTTCTCGGCGTGGCGCAGCGTCAGGCCGATGTCGTCCAGGCCGTTGAGCAGGCACTGCTTGCGGAACGGCGCGATCTCGAATGCGTGCGCCGTGCCGCCCGGCTCGATCACCGTCTGCTGCGGCAGGTCGATCGTCAGCCGGTAGCCGACAAAGGCCGCCACTTCGCGGAACAGCCGTTCGATCACCAGTTCCGGCAGCGTGACCACGAGCAGGCCGTTCTTCAGGCTGTTGTTGTGGAAGATGTCGGCGAAGCTCGGCGCCACGATGGCGCGGAAGCCGTACTGGACCAGCGCCCACGGCGCGTGCTCGCGCGACGAGCCACAGCCGAAGTTCTTGCGCGCCAGCAGGATCGAGGCGCCGCGATAGCGCGGCTGGTTCAACACGAAGTCCGGATTCAGCGGCCGCTTCGTGTGGTCCATGCCCGGCTCGCCGTGGTCGAGATAGCGCCACTCGTCGAACAGGTTGGGGCCGAAGCCGCTGCGATGGATCGACTTCAGGAACTGCTTCGGGATGATGGCGTCGGTATCGACGTTGGCGCGGTCCAGCGGCGCCACCAGGCCGTTGTGAACGGTGAAAGCTTCCACGGCCTGCCCCTACATCTTCTTCCTGGTTTCGGTGGCGGTCTTGTCGATCGCACGGCCGGCGGCCTCGACGTCCTTGCCGACGCCGGCGACAGTGTTGCAGCCGACGAGCAGGAACGCGGCGGCGGCGAGCGCAAGCAGTGTCTTCACTGCAGCCTCCTCACGTCGGCGAAATGGCCCTCGATGGCGGCCGCGGCCGCCATCGCCGGCGACACCAGATGGGTGCGGCCGCCGGCCCCCTGCCGCCCTTCGAAGTTGCGGTTGCTGGTCGAGGCGCAGCGCTCGCCGGGCTCGAGCCGGTCGGCGTTCATCGCCAGGCACATCGAGCAGCCCGGCTCGCGCCAGTCGAAACCGGCGGCGCGGAAGACCTGGTCGAGTCCCTCGCGCTCGGCCTGCGCCTTCACCAGACCCGAGCCGGGCACCACCATCGCCAGCCTGACGTTGGACGCCACCCGCTTGCCCAGCCGCTTGACGACCCACGCCGCCTCGCGCAGGTCCTCGATGCGCGAGTTGGTGCAGGAGCCGATGAAGACCTTGTCGACGCGGATCTCGGCGATCGGCGTGTTGGGCGCGAGGCCCATGTACTTCAGCGCCCGCTCGATGCCCTCGCGCCGGACCGGATCGCGCTCGGCGTCGGGATCGGGGACGCGGTCGTCGATGGTCGCCACCATCTCCGGCGACGTGCCCCAGGTGACCTGCGGCTTCAGCGTCTCGGCGCGGAGCTCGACCTCGGCGTCGAAGCGCGCACCGGGGTCGGAGCGCAGCGTGCGCCAGTAGGCCACCGCCTGCTCCCACACGGCGCCGTCGGGCGCGAAGGGCCGGCCACGCACGTACTCGATCGTCTTCTCGTCCACCGCGACCATGCCGGCGCGGGCGCCGGCCTCAATCGCCATGTTGCAGATCGTCATCCGCCCTTCCATCGACAGCGATTCGATCGCGGCTCCGGCGAATTCGATCGCGCTGCCGGTGCCGCCAGCAGTGCCGATCCTGCCGATCACCGCCAGCACGATGTCCTTGGCCGTACAGCCGAAGGGCAACCGGCCGTCGACCTGCACCCGCATGTTCCTCGCCTTCTTCATCAGCAGCGTCTGCGTCGCCAGCACGTGCTCGACCTCGCTGGTGCCGATGCCGAAGGCGAGCGCCCCGAAGGCGCCGTGCGTGCTGGTGTGCGAGTCGCCGCAGACCACCGTCATCCCCGGCAGGGTGGCGCCCTGCTCCGGACCCATCACGTGGACAATGCCCTGCCGCCGGTCGAGGAACGGAAAGTACGCGGCGGCGCCGAACTCGCGGATGTTGGCATCGAGCGTCGTCACCTGCTCGCGCGAGATCGGGTCGGTGATGCCGTCGTAGCCTCGCTCCCAGCCCTGGGTCGGCGTGTTGTGGTCGGCGGTGGCCACCACCGAACCGATCCGCCAGGGCTTGCGGCCGGCCAGGCGCAGGCCTTCGTACGCCTGCGGACTCGTCACCTCGTGCACCAGATGGCGGTCGATGTAGAGCACCGTCGTGCCGTCGTCCTCGACGTGCACGACATGGGCGTCCCACAGCTTGTCGTAGAGTGTCTGCGCCATTGCGTTGACTGGGTCAGCGCCTGATCAGCGGCGATTATGCCGGGTTGCCGCAGTCGCCACCGCGCGGGGGAACCCGCCCGTGCAGTGTGCATCCAAGTCCGCAAGGACCACGAG
>CAYLZU010000214.1:0-5841 GCA_964388005.1 uncultured Burkholderiaceae bacterium | reverse complement strand
CCTTCTGGATGCCGGGCAGGCCGCCAAGGAACTTGTCGGTGACGTCCTTGCCGAGGCCGACCTTGCGGAAGCGCCGGCCCTCGATCTCGAGCTGTTCGCGCCGCAGCTCCCTGGCCCGCTCCGCCGGCTGGCGGCCGTCCTTCCACACCAGATCGAACTTCGCCACCGCGGCGTCGTGGATCTTGCCGCGGTTGTGTTCGATACGGGTCACCTCGAGCCAGTTGCCCTCGGGGTCGACCATCCGCCACCAGGCAAGGTTGTCGAGCGCGGTGCCCCAGAGCACCGCCTTCTTGCCGCCGGCATTCATGGCGATGTTGCCGCCGATGCACGACGAGTCGGCCGAGGTCGGGTCGACCGCGAACACCAGCCGGGCGGCCTCCGCCGCATCGGACACGCGCCGGGTCACCACCCCGGCGCCGGTGAGAATCGTCGGCACCTCGCCCTCGACACCGGGAAGGCGCGAAGGCTCCACCGCGTCCAGCCGCTCCAGCTTCTCGGTGTTGATCACCGCCGAGCGCGGCGTCAGCGGCACGCAGGAGCCGGTGTAGCCGGTGCCGCCGCCGCGCGGGATCACCGTGAGGCCGAGTTCGAAGCAGGCGCGCACCAGCGCCGGCACCTCGTCTTCCTCGTCGGGCGTGAGCACGACAAACGGGTATTCGACCCGCCAGTCGGTGGCGTCGGTGACGTGCGAGACACGCGCGAAGGCGTCGAAGCAGACGTTGTCGGCGCGGGTGATGCGCTCGAACAGGCGCCGGGCGCGACGGCGCAGGTCCCAGGTCTCGGAGAACTCGCGCTTGAAGTCCTCGACGCACTTCGTCGCCGCGGCGAGCAGCACCCCCACCTTGGCGTCGCGCACGGGGTCGGAAGGGTCGCGCCGCTTCTCGACTTCGGCGAGCCGGTGATGCAGCGCCTCGACCAGCATCGCCCGCCGCTTCGGGTTCTGCAGCAGGTCTTCCTGCAGGTACGGGTTGCGGCTCACCGCCCAGACGTCGCCGAGCACCTCGTACAGCATCCGCGCGCTGCGGCCGGTGCGCCGCTCGGCTCGCAGTTCGTCGAGCACCCGCCAGGCTTCCGGACCGAGCAGCCGGATGACGATCTCGCGATCCGAGAACGAGGTGTAGTTGTAGGGGATCTCGCGCAGCCGCACCGCTTCGGCGGCGGGTGCGGCGGGCTTCAGCGATCCGGGCGGAGGGGGAGCGTTCATCGCGGGCAAGGCAGGCGGTGGGCGACAGCACGCCGCAGGCGCGAAGTGTATCTGCTGCGTTGCACCAACACCTTCGACAAGCGCAGGGGCAACGGCAGCACCGGGCGGTCGCCATCGCGCCTTGCGGCCGCCTTCAAAGGCCTTCAGTCGATCTGCCGCGGGTATCGAGCTCGCGCCCGCGTCGCTGCCCGTACTCGTCTGTACGGGTCCGCGGCTCGGCACGACTTCGGGCCGCTGGCGACCTCGAACTTTCTGCTACCTCACGCCACCAGCGCCGGCTCCTGCATCGCCGAGATCTGCTCGCGCAACTCCAGGATCTTCTGCTCCCAGTAGCGCGGGGTGTCGAACCAGGGGAAGGCCGCCGGGAAGGCGGGGTCGTCCCAGCGCCGCGCGATCCACGCCGAGTAATGGATCAGCCGCAGCGTGCGCAGCGCCTCGACGAGCAGCAGCTCGCGGCGGTCGAAGTCGGCAAAGTCCTCGTAGCCTTCGAGCAGGTCGCCGAGCTGCTCCTGCCGCTCCTCGCGCGAGCCGGACAGCAGCATCCACAGGTCCTGCACCGCCGGGCCCGTGCGCGCGTCGTCGAAGTCGACGAAGTGCGGGCCGGGCTGGCCACCGGAGTCGGTCCACAGCACGTTGCCGACGTGCACGTCGCCGTGCAAGCGGATCTGCCGCACGGCTCCGGCGCGTTCGTAACAGCGGCGCACTTCGGCGAGCGCCTGCGCGCTGACGCCGGCGTAGACGTCGCGCAATTCGTGCGGCAGCCAGCGACTCTCGAGCAGGTAGTCGCGCGGCTCGTCGCCGAAACTGTCGGCGTCCAGCGCCGGCCGGTGAACGAACGGCCTCGCCATGCCGGCGGCGTGGATGCGGCCGATGAATCGACCCAGCCACTCGCGCACGTTGCGATCCTCGATCTCCGGCGCCCGGCCGCCGCGGCGCGGGTAGACGGCGAAGCGATGGCCGGCGCGCGGCCGATCGGTTCCGACCGCAGGTTCGTCGGCGGCGGCGGGCGAGGCGCTCCAATGCAGCGTGCGACCGCCGATCGCGAGCGGCGGCACGGCCGGCACCTCCGCGTCGGCCAGCTCCTGCGTGAAGGCGTGCTCCTCCAGGATCTGCGCATCGCTCCAGCGCGCCGGGCGGTAGAACTTGGCGACCACGAAGCGCGGTTCGCCCTCGGCTCCAACCTGGAACACCCGGTTCTCGTAGCTGTTCAGCGCCAGCAGGGTGCCCGTGGTGGCCAAACCGACGGCGTCGATGGCGTTGAGCACCGCGTCGGGCGTCAGATCGGCGAACGGCGCGTTGCTGTTCATTGTTCCTGCTGCCGCCCCGGGTCCGCTAACGCGAGGTTGCCGAGGGCACCGGCGTCCACGCCAGCCCGTCCGGTTCCTTGCCGGTGGGGATGACACGCAGCAGTTGCCCGCTGGCGGCGTCGAACTCCGCCACCTGGTCGGCATTGGCCTGGGCGACATAGACGCGCCTGCCGCTGCCATTGATGGCGACGCCGATCGGCACCGTGCTGCGGCCGAACATGGCGCCGAGCAGGCGGCCCTCGGTCTGCACCTTGCCCGCAGGCAGCGCGATGCGGCGCTCGAGGGCGCGGCTGCGGCGGTCGAACACCAACAGCGCATCCTCGCGCGGCACGGTGACGAAGGCACGCTCACCAGCCGGGTCGAAGCGCACGCGGATCGGAAAGCCCGCCGCCGGCACCGTGGCCAGCAGCTTCAGATCCTGCGCGTCGATCACGCTCAGGGTATCGGCGCCGCGGTTGCTGACCCACACTTCGCGCCCGTCCGGGCTCACGTCGACGCCTTCTGCGCCCTGCCCGGTGGCGATCTGGGCGACGACCTCGCCCGCGCGCAGGTCGAGCACCGTGAGGCTGCCCGAGCCGATGTTCGCCACGTAGGCGCGCGCCCCGCCCGGCGCCGCCGCGACCATGTGCGAGACGCGCTGGGCGGTGACGATCGCCCGCTCGACGCGGCCTTCGGCGAGGTCGACGATCACCACCGCGGCCTGCTGCTCGGCGGTCACGATCAGGCGCCGGTCGTCGAGGAACTGCAGCCCGTGCGGCCGCTGATACTCGCCGAGCACGATCGTCGACAGCACCCGCGCCCCGGCGACGTCGATCACGCTGAGGCTGTTGCCCGCGAGCGTCTGCCCGTAATTGCTCACCGCGACCAGCCTGCCGTCGGGCGAGACCGCGGCTTCGTGCGGGCCGGTGCCGACCGGCAGTCTCGCCGCCTCCCTGCCCGAGGACAGGTCGATCAGCGAGGCGGTGGCCTCGGACTTGTTCAGCACCACCAGCGTGCCGGCCGGCGCCTCGCCCACCGCGGCGCAGGCGGCAGCGAAGGCAAGGACCGGGAACAGCAGCCACGCGAGTCTCGGCATGGTCTTCCTTTCAGCGCTTGCCGGCAGCACCGCGCCGCCGCGGACGACATTGTCGCAGCGGCACCGCCGGGCACTCCGCGCCGGGCCAGGGGTCGCGTGATAACTTTCCAGCGAATCTGGAGGGAGGTCGGGCCATGCCCGCACAGGAATACCTGCGCCGCATCCTGAATGCGCGCGTCTACGACGTCGCCGAGGAGACGCCGCTGGAACTGGCGCCGCAACTGTCGGCCCGCCTTTCCAACCGCGTGCTGCTGAAGCGCGAGGACCTGCAGCCGGTGTTCAGCTTCAAGCTGCGCGGCGCCTACAACAAGATGGTCAATCTGCCGCCGGCGGCACTGAAGCGCGGCGTCATCGCCGCCAGCGCCGGCAACCACGCGCAGGGCGTGGCGCTGGCGGCCGCCAGGCTGGGCTGCAAGGCGGTGATCGTGATGCCGGTGACCACGCCGCAGGTGAAGATCGACGCGGTTCGCGCCCGCGGCGCGGAGGTGGTGCTGCACGGCGATTCGTACTCCGACGCTTACGACCACGCGCTGGCGTTGCAAAAGAAGAAGGGACTGACGTTCGTCCATCCCTTCGACGATCCGGACGTGATCGCCGGCCAGGGCACGATCGGCATGGAGATCCTGCGCCAGCACCACCCGGCCGAGCACGGGCCGCTGCACGCGGTGTTTGTCGCCATCGGCGGCGGCGGCCTGATCGCCGGGGTCGCCGCCTACGTCAAGGCGCTGCGGCCGGAGATCCGGGTGATCGGCGTGCAGACCGAGGACTCGGACGCCATGGCGCGCTCCTTTGCCGCCGGCCGCCGCGTGGCGCTGCACGACGTCGGCCTGTTCTCCGACGGCACGGCGGTGCGGATGGTCGGCGAGGAAACCTACAAGCTGGCGAAGCTGTACGTCGACGAGGTGGTGACGGTCGACACCGACGCCATCTGCGCCGCCATCAAGGACGTGTTCCAGGACACGCGCTCGATCCTCGAGCCGGCCGGGGCGCTGGCGATCGCCGGCATGAAGAAGTATGTCGAGCGCGAGAAGCTGAAGAACCGGACGCTGGTGGCGATCGCCTGCGGCGCCAACATGAACTTCGACCGCCTGCGCTTCGTCGCCGAGCGGGCCGAAGTCGGCGAGCAGCGCGAAGGCGTCTTCGCGGTGACCATTCCTGAAGAGCGCGGCTCGTTCCGCCGCTTCTGCGCCCTGGTGGGAAGCCGCAACGTCACCGAGTTCAACTACCGCATCGCGGACAGCAAGGAAGCGCACATCTTCGTCGGCATCCAGCTCGCCGACCGGCGCGACGCCAGGGTGCTGGCCCGGAGCTTCGAGAAACACGGCTTCGCCACCCTCGACCTCACCGACGACGAACTGGCCAAGCAGCACCTGCGCCACATGGTCGGCGGCCGTTCGCCGCTGGCGAAGGACGAGCTGCTGTACCGCTTCGAGTTTCCCGAAAGGCCCGGCGCGCTGATGCGCTTTCTGACCAGCATGTCGCCGAACTGGAACATCTCGCTGTTCCACTACCGCAACCAGGGCGCCGACTACGGCCGCATCCTCGTCGGCATGCAGGTGCCGGCGGGCGAAAAGAAGCAGCTCAAGGAATTCCTGGTCACGCTCGGCTACCGGCACTGGGACGAGAGCGGGCATCCGGCCTACCGGCTGTTTCTCGCCTGACCGCGCGCGGCCGGTCGCGCGTGGCCGGCGGCGACCGCGACGCTCCCGCCGTCGTCGCCCGGCATCGTCGGGCCGCGCCGCGGCCCGCCGCGTGCCGAAAATTCACCATCCGCGCCGCCGAATCTTCCGCGGCGGCACAACGGCGCCGGTGCGCACAATGCGCGGCACAGCGGCTGAATCCAACCGCGACACCACGAGGAGACGACGATGGACGCAACCACGGCAGCAATCGAACTGACCGAAGTCGCCTGGGAACAGTTCATCGGCGCCGTGCTGCGGGCCGAGCGACTTCGGCTGCTGTGCGCCACCGCGCGGCCACGGCGGCGGCCCGCGAAAGCGGCAGGGCCCCCACGCACCCGCGGCAGCCTGCTGTGGATGCTCGCCGTCAGCACCGCCGGATTCGTCCTGCTGCGATAGGCCGAACTACACTCGCCCGGTGAGTTCGATCGAACACCTGATTCGCGGCCGGCCGACCGATCTCGGCTTTGCCGTCCGCCGCGTGCTGCCGGCAGCGATGGCGCGCAGCGTCGGCCCTTTCGTCTTCGTCGACCACATGGGTCCGGCGCGGTTCGACGCCGGAGGAGGCATCGACGT
>CAYLZU010000213.1:0-5844 GCA_964388005.1 uncultured Burkholderiaceae bacterium | reverse complement strand
GCGGCGCGACACCTGGGCCTGGCACGCGGTGGCGCACGTGCACGAGATGCGCAACCGGCCGGCCGACGGCATCGCGTGGCTCGCCGCCGACACGGGCGCCTGGTCGGAGGACAGCTTCTTTGCCGTGCACAACTGGTGGCACCTGGCGCTGTACCACCTCGAGCTGGGCGCGATCGACGAGGTGCTGCGCCTGTTCGACGGGCCGATCTTCGGCCAGCGTTCGACGGTGATCCTCGACCTGATCGACGCCTCGGCGATGCTGTGGCGGCTGCACCTGCGCGGCGTCGACGTGCGCCGCCGCTTCGAGGCCGTCGCCGAGAACTGGGCGCCGCTGGCCGCCGCCGGCAACTACGCCTTCAACGACCTGCACGCGATGATCGCCTTCGTCGGCAGCGGCCGCGAGAAGGAACAGCAGGTGGTGCTCGAAGCGCAGCGGGCGGCGCTGGCCGGCGACGCCGACAACGCGCAGTTCACGCGCGAGGTCGGCCAGGCGGCCACGCGGGCGATCCAGGCTTTCGGCCAGGGACGCTATGCCGAGTGCGCCGACCTCCTGCGGCCGATCCGCAGCCAAGCGCATCGCTTCGGCGGCAGCCACGCGCAGCGCGACCTGCTCGACCTGACGCTGATCGAGGCCGCCTTCCGCAGCGGCGACCAGCCGCTCGCCGCAGCATTGGCCGCCGAGCGCGCGGCGCTGCGGCCGGCGAGCCCGCTGGCGCGTCTGATGGTGCAGCGCGCGGCCGGCCTGCGCCGGGCGGCGTAGGGCGCAGCACGCCGTCCAGGCGCTGCGCCGGTATCGCCGCTGCGTCCGCCGCCGATGCGGGAGCCGACACCGCGCGGCGGCACGCCTGGCCGCGGACCGCCTCGCACGCATCCGCCGCCAGGTGCCGATCAGCGGGTCCTCCGGCCGCGATGACCGGTGCCGGCCGCGGGCGACGATCCCGCCGCGGTCGCCCGGGACACCCCGCGCCGTCGATGCCGAGGCAGCCTGGCCGATGGCGAGGGCCGCGGCCGCCGTGGCGTCAGGCCACTTCAGCCTGCCGCCTACACTGCGCCCGCCCCTTCCCTGCGGCCAGTGTCCACCTTCCTGCAGCAACTCGAGGTTTCGGCGCCGCTGTTCGTGCTGGTGCTGGCCGGTTACATGCTTGCCGCGTCCGGTCGCTGGCCGAAGAGCATCAGCGACGCGCTGGCGAAGTTCGTCTTCGCCGTCGCCATTCCGGCGCTGCTGTTCCGGCTGATGAGCGACCTGTCGCGCCTGCCGCCGGTCGACTCGCGGCTGCTGATCGCCTTCTTCGGCGGCTGCCTGATCGTGTTCGTCCTCGGCCGGTTGCTGGGACGCTGGCTGTTCGGCCTCGACGGCGTGCAGCAGTCGGTGTTCGCGCTCGGCGGCATCTTCGCCAACAACGTCCTGCTCGGGGTGCCGATCGCCCGTGCCGCGCTCGGCGAAGCGGCGATGCCGTCGGTGGCGCTGGTGCTGGTGTTCAACTCGCTGACGCTGTGGACCCTGGTCACGGTGTCGGTCGAGTGGGCGCGCCACGGCGAACTGTCGGTGCGCGGCTTCGGCCAGACGCTGAAGAACGTGCTCGCCAATCCGGTGGTCGCCTCGGTGCTGCTCGGCGCCGCCTTCGGCATGACCGCCCTGCGGCTGCCGCTGCTCATCGACCGGCCGCTCGAACTGCTCGGCGGCTCGGCGGTGCCGCTGTCGCTGATCGTGCTCGGCATGGGGCTCGCCGAATACGGCATCCGCGAAGGCTGGCGCGAGGCGGCAGCGATCACCGCGGTGAAGCTGGTCGTGCAGCCGCTCACCGTCTGGGTCTTGGCCTGGCTGCTCGGGCTGCCGCCGGTCGAGACCCAGGCCGTCGTGCTGCTGGCGGCGCTGGCGGTCGGCGTCAACGTCTACCTGATGGCGCGCGAGTTCGACACCATGCAGGCGCCGGTGGCCACCAGCATGGTGCTGTCGACCGCGCTGTCGGCGCTGACGGTGCCGCTGGTGCTGGCGCTGATCGCGCGCTGACGCGGCGGCGCGCTCAGCCAAACGCCCGCTCACCGGCGGCGATGCCGGCGAGCGCGCGCCGCAGCTCGTCGCGCCATCGGCGCTGCGCCAGCCAATGGCGGCCGATCAGATGCGCCAGCCGCAGCTTGCTGTCGGCGAGCACCTTCGTGCCGGCGACCCGCGCCGCGTACAGGTCGAGAAAGTCACGATCGAACAGCATCATCGCCAGCCACTGCCGCCAGCGCTCGCCGCGCTGGTACACGCGCGCCGCCAGCCAGCGGTCGAGCAGCAGTTCGCGGCCGACGGCCGATCGCCGCAGCGCGCGCGCGTAGCCCGCCAGTCCGAAGTCGCCGCTGGCGAGCGCCTGCGCCACCGCGTCGGCGGCGATCGCGCCCTGCTCCAGCGCCACCGAGATGCCCTCGCCGGTCAGGCCGTCGATGCCGGCCGCATCGCCAACCGCGAGCAGGCGCGGCGCCGCCACCGGGGTGCGCCGATCGAATCCCCATGCCGGCCAGCCGCGGGCGCCGCGCGGCGGCAGGGCGATGCCATACCGCGCCAGGCCGTCGCGCAACAGCCGGCGCAGCTCGGTGCCGACCCGCGGCGTCGACGGGTAGTGCATCAGCCCCACGTTGGCGCCGCCGCCTGCGAGCGGAAAGACCCACAGGTAACCGCGCAGCCCAAGGGCCATCGGCGTGAAGTCGTAGGTCATGGCGGCGACCTCCGGCCGCGCCTCGACCTCCTGCACGAACAACCGGTGCGGCCGTCCGGTCACGCCGCCGGCCAGATGCTTGCGCACTACCGAGGCCACGCCGTCGGCGCCGACGACGATCCTCGCCGCCAACCGGCGGCCGTCGTCCAACCGCAGGCTGACGCGGTCGCGGCCGACTTCGACCGCGTCGACGCGGCTGCCGGTTTCGACCGCGACGCCGCGACGGCTGACCTGGTCGAGCAGGCTGGCGTCGAACTCGCGCCGGCGCACGACATTGACCGGTCGCGGCAGGCTGACCTCGCGCTCGAAGGCGCCGAAGCGGATCCGCGCCACCGGCGCCGCCACGCGCGGCACGTCGAGCGTCAGTCCGAGCGCCGCCAGGGCGTCGTCGACGTGGCCGGTGAGGCCGCCGCCGCAGGGCTTGTCGCGCGGGAAGCGGCGGCCATCGAGCAGCAGCACGCCGCGGATGCCGTGCTGCTCCAGGCGCGCCGCCGTCGCCGTTCCCGCCGGGCCGGCGCCGATGATGATCACGTCGAGCGGTGCCTGCGTCATCGCCGCTGCGGTCGTCGCTGCCGAACGCGGCCGAGCTTAGAAGCGGCCGGCGGCGGCGTCCATCGCGCTCGCCGGCGGAGCGCGGACGAAGGCTGCGGATAATGCGGGCGCGGCACCGCTCGCGCCTCGATCTCCGGCGCCGGTGGGCGGCGACACCCAACCGGCGACGACCATGACCGACACCCGCCCGACCATCGTCGTCCTCGACGACTACGAGCACGCCCTGCGCCGACTCGCCGACTGGTCGGCGATCGACCGCCTGGCCGACGTGCGCATCTACCACGAGGCCCTGCGCGGCGACATGCTGCACGCGGCGCTGGCGCACGCCGATGCCGTGGTCCTGATGCGCGACCGCACGCCGCTGGCCGCCTCCCTGATCGCGCGCCTGCCGGCGCTGCGGCTGGTGGTGTTCACCGGCACGCGGAATGCGGCGCTCGACACGGCGGCGCTGGCGGCGCGCGGCATCCCCGTCGCCCATACCGACTGGGGACCGTCGAAGGACACCACCTGCGAACTCGCGTGGGCGCTGATCCTCGCCGCCACGCGGCGCCTGGAGGCGCACCTGCGGCTGATGCGCGCCGGCGACTGGCGCGATGCCGGACCGCTCGGGACCATGCTCGCCGGCGAGCGCCTGGGCCTGGTCGGGCTGGGCGAAATCGGCGGCCGCGTGGCCCGCGTCGGGGCGGCATTCGGCATGCAGGTCGTCGCCTGGAGCCCGAACCTGACCGCCGAGCGGGCGCGGGCGAAGGGCGCGACCGCGGTGCCGCTCGACGAACTGCTTTCGACCTCGAAGGTGGTCAGCCTGCACCTGGTGCCGGCGGCGGCGACCCGGCACCTGATCAACGCCGAGCGGCTGGCATCCATGCGCGCCGATGCCCTGCTGGTCAACACCGCGCGCGCGGCGCTGGTCGACACGCCGGCGCTGATCCAGGCGCTGGCCGCGGGCCGGCCGGCGATGGCGGCGCTCGATGTCTTCGACGACGAACCGCTGCCCGCCGACCATCCGCTGCGGCGGCTGCCCAACGCGGTGCTGACGCCGCATCTCGGCTTCGTCGCCCAGCCGGTGTTCGATCGCTTCGCCGCCGGCGTCGTCGAGTGCCTGCTGGCATGGCTGCGCGGCGAACCGCTGCCGCGGCTGCTGACGGCCTGAGCACTCCGCGCCGCCGCGAGCGCTCGGCCTGCGCGCATCGGCGAGTGTCGGCCCGGCCGGCGAAGTCCTCGGGAGCAGCGTGATGGCCCTGCGCGCGACCGTCCATCGCTGCGATCTGTCGCTCGCCGACATCGATCGCGGCGTCTACGGCGACTTCCCCTTGACGCTCGCCCGCCACCCGTCGGAGACGGAGGAGCGACTGATGGTGCGTCTGCTGGCGTTCGTGCTGTTCGCCGATCCCGCGCTCGTCTTCGGCCGCGGCCTGTCGACCGAGGGCGAACCCGATCTGTGGCGGCACGACGCCACCGGCTCGATCGAGTTGTGGATCGATGTCGGCCTGCCCGAGGAACGCGAGGTCCGCAAGGCCTGCGGCCGTGCCCGCGAGGCGGTCGTGTTCGCCTACGGCGGGCGCAAGGCGCAGGCGTGGCGGAGCGCAAACGAAGCGGCGCTGGCGCGGCTTTCGAACCTGCGCGTCTTCGCCTTGACGGATGGCGACTTGGCGGCGCTGCGGGCGCTCGCCGAGCGGTCGATGCGGCTCGCCGCGACCGTGCAGGACGGCCACGTCTGGCTGGCGAGCGAGGCGACGACGATCGAGATCGCGCCGCAGCGCTGGCTGCCGCTGGCCAGCTGACCGTCGCGCCGCCAGGATAAACGAGGGGGCGCGGCCGTCATCGCCACCGGCCCCGCGGCTCACGACTGGCCGAACAGCGCGCCGCGGAACGGCCGATGCGCCGCCAGCAGGCGGGCGTATTCGACTTCGCTCGCGGCGGCCTTGGCGCGGACGAGCGCCAGCAGCGCCAGCCGCTGCTGCCGCGGCCAGCGCGCCGCGCCTGCCATCAGCACCAGCGGCGCGAAGGCGGTCAGCGCCGCCCGCTCGTCAGGCCGCAGCGCCCCTGGCGAGCGCAGGCCGAGCGCGGCCGCGGCCTCGCCTTCGATCGCTTCCTGCGTCCGCGCGGCAAGCAGGCGCGCGGCGCGCAGCCCAATCGCGGCCAGCGGCGGCAGCGGCGTCCGTCGCCGCCGGTCGAGGTCGAGGAACAGGTGATGCGCGGCCAGTCGGCGCAGCGTCCGCGGCGACGAACGATGCGCGGCGCGACGTTCGATCCGCGCCAGTTCGGCGACGGCGAGCGCACGCGCCGCCGGCGCGCGAGGACGGAAACCGAGCTTGAAGTAGAACCACCAGGCGCCGGAGGCGATGCCTTCGTCGTTGCCCTGGCCGAGCTGGTACGGCTCGATGCTGAAGGCATCGACGCCGAAGACGTGCCGCAGCGCCGCCAGCAGGCGCGCCAGGTTCCACGCCGCCTCGCCGCCGCGGAAGGTCTCGAAGGTGTTGAACGACAGCGCCGCCGAGCGGCCGACGAGGTCGGCCTGCAGGTAACCGACCGGGATGCCGCTGGCGAGCGTCAGCCCGCCGTAGATCGCCGCCACCGGGGCGCGCCGTTCGCG
>CAYLZU010000212.1:0-5867 GCA_964388005.1 uncultured Burkholderiaceae bacterium | reverse complement strand
GCCTTCGTGCCCAACCGCAGCCAGCGCCGCGCCTGGCGCCAGCACCGCGACCTGGTGGCGCGTGTGGTCGGACTGGCGTTCGAGCAGGAGCACTACGACCTGTACCTCGCCTACCAGTCGACGCGCCACGCCGGCGGCGGCATGGACAACGACAGCCGCGAGCAGTACTCGCAGTTCCTGCTGCAGAGCAAGGTCAACACGCGGCTGGTCGAGTTCCGCTGCCCGGACGGCGGCGCCGGCGGACACGGCAGGCTGGCGGCGGTGTCGATCATCGACGTCCTGAGCGACGGCCTGTCGTCGGTGTACACGTTCTTCGACACCGAGGATCCGCAGGCGAGCTACGGCACCTACAACATCCTGTGGCAGATCGAGCAGTGCCGTCTGCTGCGGCTGCCCTACCTGTACCTCGGCTACTGGATCGCGGCCAGCCCGAAGATGGCCTACAAGGCCAAGTTCCGGCCGATCGAGGTGCTGCAGCAGGGACGCTGGATCGGCCGCGCCGACTGACCACCGCGCCCGGCGCGGACGCCGCCGCCACGACGCCATGCTGTACGAGTTCGCCCGCCCCCTCATCTTCCGGCTCGACCCGGAGACGGCGCATCACCTCGCGTTTTCCAACCTGAACCGGGCCCGGGCGCTCGGACTGACCTGCCTGCTGCGGCCGCACGTGGCCGACGATCCGGTCGAGGTGATGGGCCTGACCTTTCCCAACCCGGTCGGACTGGCCGCCGGGCTCGACAAGAACGCCGAGCACATCGATGCCCTGGCCGACTTCGGCTTCGGCTTCATCGAAGTCGGCACGGTGACGCCGCTGCCGCAGCCGGGCAACCCGGCGCCACGGCTGTTCCGGCTGCCGACGGCGGCGGCGCTGATCAACCGCATGGGCTTCAACAACGACGGCCTCGACCGCTTCGTCGCCAACGTCGCGGCGAGCCGCGATCGCCGCGTCGTCCTCGGGCTGAACATCGGCAAGAACGCGGCGACGCCGATCGGGCGCGCGCTCGATGACTACCTGGCCGGGCTGCGGCGCGTCTATCCGCTGCTGCTCGATCGTCCCGGCTACATCGCGGTGAACATCTCGTCACCGAACACGAAGAACCTGCGGCAGCTCCAGGGCGGCGCCGAACTGGCCGCCCTGCTGAAAGGCCTGCGCACGGCGCGCAAGCGGCTGGCCGACGAGCACGGCCGGCGCGTGCCGCTGGCGGTGAAGATCGCGCCGGACCTCGACGACGGCGAGCTGCCGCGCATCGCCGAGGCGCTGGTGGCGCACGAGATCGACGCCGTGATCGCCACCAACACCACCGTCGCGCGCGATGGCGTCGCCGGCCTGCCGCACGCCGACGAGGCCGGCGGGCTGTCCGGGGCACCGCTGAAGGCTCGATCGACGCAGGTGGTCCGGCTGCTGGCACGTCACCTTGGCGGCGCGCTGCCGGTGATCGGCGTCGGCGGCATCATGAGCGGCGACGACGCGGCGGAGAAGATCGCCGCCGGCGCCGCGCTGGTGCAGCTGTACACCGGCCTCATCTATCGGGGCCCGGCGCTGGTCGGCGAATGCCGGCGCGCGATCCTGCGCCTGCGCCAGGGCGGCGCCCGGGCGTCGCGGCCCTCGGCGCGCGCGGCCTGAGGCGCCGTGCCGCTGCCGCGGCAGCGCTCGAGGCGCAAGGCGGCAGCGCAGGATTCGCGCGCCCCGCCCGCCGCCGATGCGATCCGCTGCTTCGTCGCCCTGCAGCCCGACGATGCCGCGCGTGAACGGCTCGACGCCCTCGCCGGCGAGCAGCACCGGCGTCTTGCGCCGTCGCGGCGGATGCGGCGCGAAAACCTGCACCTGACGCTGGCCTTCATCGGCAGCCTGCCCCTCGGCATCGCCCGTCGACTCGCGGCGCAGCTGGCGCTGCAGCCGGTGGAGGCGTTCGACTGGATGCTCGACGAAGTCGGCGTCTTCGCCGGCGCCCGCGTGCTCTGGGCCGGAGGCTCGTCGCCGCCGCTGCATGCGCTCGCCGAGCGATCGCGGCAGCTGCTCGAACGGCTCGCCGTGCCGTTCGACCGCAAGCCGTTCGTGCCGCACGTGACCCTGTTGCGCAAGCTCCCCCGCGAAGCGCTGCGGCAGGCGGGCGGGCCGATCGAGCCGCCGATCCCCTGGCGGGTCGGCGCGCCGGTGCTGCTCGCCTCGATCAGCACGGCGCAGGGCACGCGGTATCTGGCGGTGTCGCCCGGCAACGACTGATTTAGCGAGGATCAACAGTCCTGCACTCGGCCGTTGACGCCGGCCCGATGCGGGCCGGATGCTCGCGGCCATGTGTGTCCGGCAGGCCCCGCGGGGGAGGGAGACGGCGCCGGCGCTGCTTGCCGGCGGCCTGGCACGCTGCTTCACCGTGACCCCTGATCCGACACCGACGCCGGCCGCATGGGACCGATCGCCATCACCGTGCTGATGTTCGCCGGCATCGCCGGGTTCTGCGCCCTCGCGTGGCGCAAGCTCGCCATCGTCGCCGCCCTGCAGCCGGAGGTCCGCTGGGATCAGCCGGCGAGGCGGCTGCGCAAGCTGATGTCTCTCGGCTTCCTGCAGCAGCGGATGATCGCCGGCGAACCGAAGCCCGGCGTGATGCATGCGGTGATCTTCCTCGGCTTCATGACCCTGCTGGTGCGCAAGGTGCAGCTGCTGGTGATCGGCTATGCACCGACGTTCGTCTATCCGGGGCTGGCTGGCGGCCTGTACGCGACGCTGAAGGACCTGGTCGAGATCGCGGTCACGGTCGCGGTGCTGTACGCCTTCTGGCGCCGCTTCGTGCTCAGGCCGAGGCGGCTGGAGCCGAACCGCGAGGCGATCGTCGTGCTGTCGCTGATCCTGACCATCATGGTCACGGACTTTCTCTACGACGGCTTCCGGTTCGCGCTGTTCGCCGGCAGTGACGCCGGCATCGCCCACGAACGGTCCTTCGCGTTCGCCGGTTCCGCCGTTGCCGCGGCGCTGTCCGGGCTGTCGCCGGAGCGGCTTGCCGCCGGCCATCACGCCTTCTACTGGATCCAGATGCTCACCGTGTTCAGCTTCCTGGTGCTGCTGCCCTGGGGCGAACACTTCCACATCGTCACCGCGCTGCCGGCGGTGTTCCTCAGCCGTGACACGCCGCTGAACCGGGTGCCGTCGGTCGATCTGGAACGGATCATGAGCGACGAAGGCGGCGGCGACATCAAGGTCGGCGCACGCGCCGCCACCGACCTCGTCTGGAAGGACGCCTTCGACGCCTTCACCTGCACTGAGTGCGGCCGCTGCAAGGATGCCTGCCCGACCTTCCTCACCGACAAGCCGCTGGCGCTGAAGTGGGTGCACGACCGCGTCAAGCACCATCTGCTGGAGCACCGCGAGGCGATCGTCGCCGGCAAGGCCGACGACCTGCCTCCTTTGGTCGGCAACGTCATCGCCGAGGACACGCTGTGGGCCTGCACCACCTGCGGCTACTGCGAGCACGCCTGCCCGATCGAACTGGAGCATCTCGGCAAGTTCTTCCGCCTGCGCCAGCACCAGGTGATGATGGAGGGCGCCTTCCCGGCCGAACTGAAGACGCTGTTCGACAACGTCGAGAGCGCCGGCAACCCCTGGGGGCTGCCGTCCGACTCGCGCGCCGACTGGACCAAGGGGCTCGACGTGCCGATTCTGACCTCGGCCGGGCAGGCGAAGGATCTCGACTATCTCTTCTACGTCGGCTCGGCGCAGTCGTTCGACGACCGCGGCCAGAAAGTGGCGCGGGCGTTCGTGAAGATCCTGCGCGCCGCCGGCATCCGCTTCGCCATCCTCGGCCCGGCGGAGGGCTCGACCGGCGAGTGCGTGCGCCGCGCCGGCAACGAAATGCTGTTCCAGACCCTGGCGCAGCAGCTGGTCGAGACGCTGAACGGACTGGGCGTGACGCGCATCGTCACCTGCGACCCCCACGCCTTCAACTCACTGAAGAACGAATATCCGCAGTTCGGCGGCCGCTACGAGGTCGTGCACCACACCCAGCTGATCGACGAGCTGATCCGCTCGGGCCGCATTGCTCCGCGAGCCTCGTTCGAGCGCGTGATCTTTCACGAGCCGTGTTATCTCGGCCGGCACAACCGCGAGTACGAGGCGCCGCGGCGGGTGCTCGCGGCGGTGTGCCGAGACGCGCCGCTGGAGTTCGGGCTGAACCGCACCCATGCCATGTGCTGCGGCGCCGGCGGCGGCCGCTTCTGGATGGAGGAGCACATCGGCCGGCGGATCAACGTCACCCGCGTCGAGCAGGCGCTGCCGCTGCAGCCGAAGGCGATCGCCACCGCCTGCCCGTACTGTACGACGATGATCCGCGACGCCACCACCCAACTCGGCTGCGACGAGGCGATCGCCACCCGCGATGTCGCCGAACTCGTCGCCGAGGCGATCGAGGCGCCGGCGGCGCGCTGACCCGGTCAGCCGCCGGAGTTGCCGGCGCGGTACTGCTCCATGAAGGTCCTGCCCGACGGCGCCGGAAAGTCGCGGTGCCTGGTCCAGCCGTCGGCCCCGGGCAGCGACCGGATGCGGCCCTGTTCGCCGCCCATCCACTTCAGCACCCGGGCGCCGATGCGGGTCGCCGGCCGGTACAGCGCCGGCCGCGCGGCGACGAAGGCCCAGGCGCGCAGCGCGACGCGTTCGTACCAGGGCCGCAGGCCGCGGTCGACCTGCCGCTCGCGCAGTTTGCGCAGCAGATCGGGCAGCGGAATCTTCACCGGGCACACCACGCTGCACTGGCCGCACAGCGTCGCCGCGTGCGGCAGGTCGATGGCGTTCTCCAGGCCGACATAGCTCGGCGTGAGCACCGCGCCCATCGGCCCCGGATAGACCCAGCCGTAGGCGTGGCCGCCGATCTTCTGGTACACGGGGCAATGGTTCATGCAGGCGCCGCAGCGGATGCAGCGGAGCATGTCCTCGAACTCGCCGCCGAGCAGCCCCGTGCGGCCGGCATCCATCAGCACGAAGACCATGTGCTCCGGCCCGTCGGCCTCGCCCGGCGCGCGCGGGCCGGTCAGCAGCGAGAAGTAGTTCGAGATCGGCTGGCCGGTCGCGGAGCGGGCCAGCAGGCGCATGATGGTCGCCGCGTCTTCGAGGGTCGGCAGCACTTTCTCGATACCGGCCAGCACCACGTGCACGCGCGGCAGGATCGTGCACATGCCCTCGTTGCCCTCGTTGGTCACGATGGCCACCGAGCCGGTCTCGGCGATCAGGAAGTTGGCGCCGGTCACGCCCATCTCCGAGGACAGGAAGTGGCCGCGCAGCACCTCGCGCGCCTCGCGGGTGAGCTGGTTGATCTCGGTCTTGCGCGGCTTGTGGTGCACTCGCGCGAACAGCTCCGAGACCTCGTCGCGGTCCTTGTGGATCACCGGCGCGATGATGTGAGACGGCGGCTCGTTGTCGTTGACCTGCAGGATGTACTCGCCGAGGTCGGTCTCCACCGACTCGATGCCGGCGGCGGCGAAGGCCTGGTTCAGCTCCACCTCCTCGGAGACCATCGACTTGGTCTTGGTGACCTTCTTCACGCCGTGCTTTTTGGCGATGCCGACAACGAGCTGCGCCGCCTCCTCGTAGGTCTGCGCGTACAGCACCGTCGCGCCGCGCGCCGTGGCTTCCTTCTCGAAGCGCTCGAGCCAGACGTCGAGGTTGGCGAGGGCGCGGTTGCGGCGCTCGACGGCGGCGTCGCGCGTGCCCTCGAAGTCGTCGAGCTCGGCGATCGCCGCCGCGCGCGCGGTGATGACGCGGTCGGCGAAGCGGGCCAGGTTGGTCTGCAGCCGCGCATCGGCGAGCTTCATCGCCGCCCGCGACTTGAAGTGCATCGATTGAACGTGCATCGCCGCCTCGTCCCGTCCTATGCGTCGCCGGC
>CAYLZU010000211.1:0-5875 GCA_964388005.1 uncultured Burkholderiaceae bacterium | reverse complement strand
ATGCCGCCGCCTGCCGCCAGTTCGCTCGCGGCCGAGGCGGCGGCGGTGGCGGCGGCCCGGCGCATCTCGCCGGCAGCACGCAAGCGCGCCGCCGAACTGGGTGTGGACCTGGCCACAGTCGCGCCAGGCGCCGGCGGTGTGGTCTCGCTCGCCGACGTCGAGCGCGCGGCGCAGCCGTCGCGGCAGGCTGCGGCGACACCGGTCGCCGCGACCATGGCCGAGCGCGCGGCGCAGATGCGCAAGGTCATCGGCGCGGCGATGGCCCGCAGCAAGCGCGAGATCCCGCACTACTACCTCGCCGAGGACGTGCCGCTCGCGGCGGCGACGGCCTGGCTCGCCGAACGCAACGCCGGCCGGCCGATCACCGACCGGATGCTGCTGGCGCCGCTGCTGCTGAAGGCCGTGGCGGCGGCGCTGCGCCGCTATCCCGAATTCAACGGCTTCTGGCGCGACGATGCCTTCGTGCCGGGCGAAGGCATCCACATCGGCGTCGCGATCTCGCTGCGCGCCGGCGGCCTGGTGACGCCGGCGCTGCTGGATGCCGGCAGCAAGGACATCGAACGGCTGAACCGCGAACTGCTCGACCTCGTCGCGCGCACCCGCAGCGGCCGGCTGACGGCGTCCGAACTGTCGGCCGGCACCATCACCGTCACCAGCCTCGGCGACCAGGGCGTGGCCTCCGTCTTCGGCGTCATCTATCCGCCGCAGGTGGCGATCGTCGGCTTCGGCCGCGTCGCCGAGCGGCCGTGGGCGGTCGACGGCGGCCTGAAGGTGCTGCCGGTGGCGACCGCCACGCTCGCCGCCGACCACCGCGCCAGCGACGGCCACCGCGGCGGGCTCTTCCTCGCGGCGCTGCGCGAGCTGCTTCAGAATCCGACCGAACTCACGCAGGCCAGGCCATGAACCGCGAAGAACTGAAAAGGACCATCCTCGACGCGCTGGTGAGCATCGCCCCCGAAGTCGAGCCCTCGGCGATCGCGCCGGAGAAGCTGCTGCGCGAGCAGGTCGATCTCGATTCGGCCGACTGGCTCAACTTCCTCGTGGCGCTGCACGCAAGTCTGGGCGTCGAAATCCCCGACGCCGACGCCGGCAGGCTGACCACGCTCGACAAACTGGCCGACTTCTTCGAGAAGAGGCTGTGAAACCGGCTGCCGCCTGGCCCGCGGCGGCGGTGGCGCAGCTGTCGGTGCTGTTGTGCGACATCGACGGCACGATGACCAGCGGCGGCAGGCTCACCGCCGCCGTCTATCGGTCGCTGGAGCGGCTGCACGACGCCGGGCTTGCGGTGGTGCCGGTGACCGGCCGGCCGGCCGGCTGGTGCGATCACATCGCCCGCTTCTGGCCGGTGGCGGCGGTGGTCGGCGAAAACGGCGCCTTCTACTTCCGCTACGACCACGCGGCGCGGCGGATGATCCGCGCCTGGGCGCGCGATGCCGGGCAGCGCGAGCAGGACCGGGCGCGGCTGGCGGCCATCGGCGACGAGGTGCTGCGCCAGGTCGAGGGCACGGCCCTGGCGGCGGACCAGCGCTACCGCGAAGCCGACCTGGCGATCGACTGGTGCGAGGACGTCCCGCCGCTGGACCCGGCCCGCGTGCAGCAGATCGTCGACCTCCTGCACCGCCACGGGCTGACGGTGAAAGTCAGCTCGATCCACGTCAATGCCTGGTTCGGCGCCTACGACAAGCTGTCGATGACGCGCAGGCTGATGCGCGAGCAGTTCGCGATCGACCTCGACGCTGAACGCGAGCGGCTCGCCTTCGTCGGCGACTCGCCGAACGACGAACCGATGTTCCGCTTCTTCCCGAACTCGATCGCGGTGGCCAACATCGCCGATTTCGCGGCCACGATCGAGCACCCGCCCACCTACGTGACGCGGCGCGCGGAGGGCGACGGCTTCGTTGAACTGGCGCGTCTCATCGTCTCCAGGCGCGGACGTTCGGACTGACGGCGGCGCAGGCGCACCCATGGCAAGGGTCGGCATCGTCGGCGGCGGCGCCTTCGGCACGGCGATGGCCTGCGTGCTGCGCCGGCGCGGCCACGAGATCGCGCTGTGGGCGCGCGAAGCCGAGGTCGCCGACGCCATCAACGCCCGCCGCGAGAACGCCCTGTTCCTGCGCGGCGTGCCGCTGCCCGAGGGCATCGCCGCGACGACCGACTTCGCCGCCGCCACCGGCGGCGCCGCCTTCGTGCTGCTGGCGCCGCCGGCGCAGCACATGCGCGCGGTAACCGCGGCGCTGCGCCCGCATCTGGCGCCGGGAACGCCGGTGGTCACCTGCTCCAAGGGGCTCGAGCTCGGCCGCTGCGCGCTGATGTCGCAGGTCATCGGCGAAACGCTGCCCGGCTCGCCGCTGGCCGTGCTCGCCGGCCCCGCCTTTGCCGCCGAGATCTCGATCGGACAGCCGACGGCGGTGACTCTGGCCTGCGCCGACCCGGTGCTCGGCGGCCGGCTGGAGGAGGAGATCGGCAGTCCGCGCTTCCGCGTCTACCTCTCCGACGACGTCATCGGCGCCCAGCTCGGCGGGGTGATGAAGAACGTCACCGCGATCGCCTGCGGCCTGGTGACCGGCATGAAGCTCGGCAACAACATGCGGGCGACGCTGGTGGCGCGCGGCCTGGCCGAGACGGTCGACCTCGGACTGGCCCTCGGCGCGCGGCTGGAGACCTTCCTCGGCCTGTCGGGCATCGGCGACATGGACCTGTCGTGCAACAGCCCGCAGTCGCGCAACATGTCGCTCGGCATCGCCCTCGGCGAGGGGCGCCGCCTGGCCGAGATCCTCGGCGGCCGCATCACCGTGCAGGAAGGCGTGCATTCGGCCGGCGCCGTGGCGGCGCTCGCCGCCCGCCTGGGAGTGGAGATGCCGATCACGGCGATGATCGACCGCGTCGTCAATCACGGCTCGGCTGCGGCCGACGAGCTCGATCGCCTGCTGGCGCAGCCGTTCGGGATCGAGCGCGCGGTGGTGCCGTGGCTGCGGAGCCGTCAGTGAATCTCTTGCGCGGCGCGGCCGGCGCCTTCGCGCGGGCAGGCTGCGGCGGCGCTGGCGACGATTTCCCGCCGGCCCCTGCCGCACGCGGCGGCGCCGGCTGTTGACTGAGGTCAGCAGGCACGGCCGGCGCGGGGCTATGTTGAAACTGCCCCGTGACCACGGGGCAAGCGAGGACAGTGATGAAAACCGATCGTGGATCCTGGCGCCTGCTCAGGCGCGATGAGTTGCGTGACGAGCTCGTTCACGACGCCTACAAGTCGAAGCGCAAGCTGCCGGAGCCGACCCGGTGTCCGGAATGCGGCGCCGTGTTCAGCGGCGGCCGCTGGACCTGGGGCTTCGCGCCGCCGGAGGCGCACCAAGAGCCCTGCCCGGCCTGCCGCCGCGTGCGCGACCATTTCCCTGCCGGCTACGTCGAGCTGCACGGCGAGTTTCTCGCCGGCCATCGCGACGAAGTGCTGCAGCTGGCGCGCAACCGCGAGGCGAAGGAGAAGGCCGAGCATCCGCTGGAGCGGATCATGGACGTCGAGGATGTCGATGGCGGCGTGTTGATCACGACCACCGACACCCACCTCGCGCGCGACATCGGCGAGGCGCTGCACTCGGCCTACAAGGGCGAGCTCGAGTATCACTACAACAAGGAAGAGAACCTGCTGCGCGTGCACTGGGCGCGCTGAGCTTCGGCCGCCGCGCGCGGATGCGCTTGGCGGCGGCGGGTCCGATGGCGGCCCCTTCCTTCCCATGGCAAGACAGACACGATGCAGATCCCCCTCCAGATCACGATGCGTGAGATGGACCGCTCCGACGCCCTCGATGCCGCGATCCAGGAGCAGGTCCGCAGGCTCGAACGCTTCCACGACCGCATCACCCGCTGCCGGGTGACGGTCGAGCAGCTGAGCCGGCACCAGCAGCAGGGGCGGCAGTTCGCGGTCAAGGTCGACCTGCGCGTCCCGGGACGCGAGATCGTCGCCAGCCGCGATCACCATGAGGACGTCTACGTCGCCCTGCGCGACGCCTTCGATTCGGCGCGCCGGCAGCTGGACGAAACCGCAGGGTAGCCGGGCGCCGGCGACGGCGCCGATCAGCGCCGCAAGCGGCGGTGCTGGCCGAGCATGCCCGGCGTGATCAGCGTCACCCCGCCGTCGGTGACGTGAAAGCGGCGGCGGTCGGCTTCGGCGTCGACGCCGACCTGCAGCCCGGGCGGAATGCGGCAGTACTTGTCGACCACCGCCCGCCGCAGCACGGCGCCCTTGCCGACCTCGACGTTCGGCAGCAGCACCGAGTCCTCGATCAGCGCTGCGTCGTCGACGCGGACGTTGGTCGACAGCAGCGAGCGGCGGATCTCGGTGCCGCTGACGATGCAGCCGCTCGCCACCAGCGAGTCGGGGGCGATGCCGCGGCGGCCATCGTCGTCGAAGACGAACTTCGCCGGCGGCAGCTGCTCCTGGAAGGTCCAGATCGGCCACTCGCGGTCGTAAAGGTTCAGATCCGGCACCACCCGCGTCAGCTCGATGTTCGCCTCCCAGAAGGCGTCGACGGTGCCGACGTCGCGCCAGTACGGCAGGCCGCGCGCCATGTTGACGCAGCTGCGCCGGAAGTCGTGCGCGCGCAGGCAGGCGCCGCCGGCGAGCAGCGCCGGGATCACGTCGCGGCCGAAGTCGTGATGCGACTCCGCGTCGGCGGCGTCGCGCGACAGCACCGTGTACAGCAGGTCGGCGTCGAAGACGTAGATGCCCATGCTGGCGAGCGCCATGCCGGGCCGGCCGGGCGCCGGCCGCGGCCGGGCCGGCTTCTCGTCGAAGTGGGTGATCCAGCCGTCGCCGTCGACGGCGACGATGCCGAAGGCGGGCGCCTCGGCGACAGGCACCTCGATGCAGGCGATGCTCGCCGCGGCGCCGGACTCGAGGTGCTCGGCGAGCATCACCTGGTAGTCCATCTTGTAGACGTGATCGCCGGCCAGGACCACGACATGGTCCGGGTCGTGACGCAGCAGCAGGTCGAGGTTCTGGTAGACGGCATCGGCGGTGCCGCGGTACCACACCGGCTCGAGCTGCTGCTGCGCCGGCAGCAGCTCGACGAACTCGTGGAAGCGGCCGTCGAGGAAGCTCCACGCCCGCTGCAGGTGGCCGATCAGGCTCTGCGCCTTGTACTGGGTGCACACGCCGATGCGGCGCAGGCCGGAGTTGACGCAATTGGAAAGCGCGAAGTCGATGATCCGGTAGGCGCCGCCGAAGGACACCGCCGGCTTGGCGCGCCAGTCGGTGAGCTGCGCCAGCCGCGTGCCGCGGCCGCCCGCAAGCACGATCGCCATCGCGTTGCGCACCGCCGTCGACGGCGTACGCGTCAGCAGGCTGTCGCTGCGCTCGCGCCGGCACTCGCGCGTGACCGGCATCGGCGCAGTCAGCGGCCGATCGATGATCGCAGCCATCTGCCCTCCGTGACGGTCCGCGAACTTGCAAGCCACACTACGCGCCGACGATGGCGGCAGTGTGACCCGCATCAACCGCGCCCGTGAACGCGGGAAAGACCTAACCGATTTCCGGGGCTGTCACGCGGGCGGCGAGGTAATCCCAAAGCGCTGCCGCAGCGAGCGGTGCTGAAAGACCCAGGCGGCGGCAGCCGTGAGCGCCGCCACCGCGCCGAGGATCAGCGCCAGCCGCAGATAGGGCTGGCCGAGCGCGATGCGCGCGGCGGCGAACGCGGCCAGCGTGCGCAGCCACTCCAGGGCGCCGAGCGCGAGCGCCACTTGCACCGTGCGCGCCGCCCATGGCCGTGGCACCGCCAGAAGCGCGACGAGCGCTACCGAGACCGCCGCCGGCACGAGCCAACCGGCGCGATAGAAGTGCGCCGCCAGCAGCAGCAGCGCGAGGGCGGGAAGGAGCAGGCGAACG
>CAYLZU010000210.1:0-5892 GCA_964388005.1 uncultured Burkholderiaceae bacterium | reverse complement strand
CATCAGGTGATGCGGCTCCTTGCCGACGTCGAAGCGACGCAGTTCGACGCGCTTGACCTGGTCGAGCAGCGACACGGTCGCGTCGCCCGAGTTCAGCACCACGACCACGCCGGCCTGCGCGGCGGTCGCGACCACGCCGGCCTGCGCGGCGGTCGCGACCACGTCGGCCTGCGCGGCGGTCGCGACGACGCCGGCCTGCGCGGCGGTCGCGACGACGCCGGCCAGCGCCGGAAGCAGGCGCCGCGCGGCGGCGATCAGCGAGGGAATCATCGAGTGGACCCGAATCAGACCAACGGCGTCGGATTCTACTGAGCGCCCCCAGCGCCTTGCTGCGCCAAGCCGGCCACCCGTGGGGGTCGAGGAGGCTTGGGACGGCCCGGCGTTTCCTTGCGATCGCCCCCAGAGCCGGCCTGCGCCCAGCCCGCCCCGCGCGGGCGTCGGGAAGACCTGCGGCGGCACGGCGTTTCCGCTTCCTCGAGACGATCTTCCCCGACGCACGCCGGCAGCGATGCTTCGCGTCGAGGGCAGCGCTGCCGACCCAGGGACCTGCCGGCGCATCCCGCCCGGGTGATCGGTTCGTCGCCGCGTCTCGATCGCCGGCAGCGACCCGCACGGCACGTCCATCTCGGCCTGCCCGCGCGGCGACCGATCAGGCGTCGCTCCAAAGTTCGCGCATTGCCGCTTCGAAGCGGCCGGCGACGCGATGCCGCGCCTCATGCCGGTGCTGCCGGATCACCCAGCGGCCACCGACGAGCACGTCGCGCCATGGCCGCGCCGGGCTGGAGAACACCAGCGCGTCGAGCAGCCGCCGCGGCGCAATGCCCAGCAGCGACGAAGCCTCCAGGTCGACGACCAGGGCATCGGCGCGGGCGCCGGCGACGAGCCCCCAGCGTGTCCCTGCCGCTGCCGCTCCCGACGCGACGGCCAGGTCGAAGAGCCGCTCGGCCGTCGAGGCAACGCCGGCCTCGGGGGCCGCGCCGACATTGCGCCGGCGCAGCGCCAGCCGCTGGCCGTAGTCGAGCCAGCGCAGCTCCTCCAGGGCATCGCGGCCGACATTGCTGTCCGAGCCGACGGTGATCGGCACGCCGGCGGCGAGCCAGCGGGAAATGTCGGCGAGCCCGTCGCCGAGGTTGGCCTCGGTGGTCGGGCAGACGACGATGCCGGCACCCGATTTCGCCACGGCGTCGATCTCATCAGGCACCGCATGCGTCGCGTGCACCAGCTGCCAGCGGCGATCGAGCAGGCCCCGGCGCGCCAGCCACTCGATCGGCCGCGCGCCGGTGGCGGCGAGGCAGTCGTCGACCTCGGCTGTCTGCTCGGCGACGTGGATGTGGATCGGGCCATCGAAGTGTTCCGCCAGCCGGCGCAGGTTGGCGATCGACTCCGGCGACGCCGCGCGCAGCGAGTGGACCGCCAGCCCGGCGGCGAGCAGTGGCCGACCGCTGGCGCCGATCGCGGTCGCCGCGCGCCAGACCTCGGCCGCCCCCAGGGCGAAGCGGCGCTGATCGCCGCGCAGGCGCGGCTGCGCGAAGCCGGCGCGCTCGTACAGCACCGGCAGGATCGTCAGCCCGATGCCGGCCTCGCGCGCGGCATCGGCCAGCGCCCAGGACAGCTCGAGCGGGTCGTCATAAGGCTTCCCGTCGCGGTCGTGCTGCAGGTAGTGGAACTCGCACACCTGCGTGTAACCGCCGGCCAGAAGCTCCAGGTACAGCTGCGCCGCCACCGCGCGCAACTGCTCCGGCGTGATGGCGAGCGCGACCCGATACATGCGGTCGCGCCACGACCAGAAGTCGTCGGTCTGCGTCTCGCGCCGCTCGGCCAGCCCGGCGAAGGCGCGCTGGAAGGCGTGGCTGTGCGCATCGACCAGTCCCGGCAGCAGCGGCCCGGCCAGCACCTCGGCATCGGCCGGCGGCGGCGCGACATCGGCGGCGATCTCGTTCCAGCGGCCGTCGTCCCCGATGCGCAGCAGCACGCTGTCGCGCCAGCCGGCCTTGCCGCCATCGCCGATCCACGCCCGCGGCGCCCACAGCGCGGCGGGCCTGTCGTCAGGCATCGCGGCTCCAGTCGAGCGCCGTGCGCAGCAGCGCCCGCAGCGTCGGTTCGAGCTGCGCCGCGCGCCGGGAATCGACCTCGTAGGGCGGCCGCTCATCCATGTAGGTCGAGCAGCACATCTCCAGCTGCACCGCGTGCACGCCGTCCTGAGGCTGCCCGTAGTGGCGCGTGATGTAGCCGCCCTTGAAGCGGCCGTCGGTGACCTGGGTGTAGCGGTCCTGCGCCGCCAGCACCTGCATCAGCGCCCCGCGCAGCGAAGGCGCGCAACTGGCACCGGAGGCGGTGCCGAGGTTCAGATCCGGCAGCTTGCCTTCGAAGAGCCACGGAATCTGCGACTTGATGCTGTGCCCGTCCCACAGCACGACGCGGCCGTGCTGCTGCTTCAGCCGAGCGATCTCCGAGGCCAGCGCATCGTGGTAAGGCCGCCAGTAGCGGGCGAGCCGCCTGCCGACCTCGGCCTCGTCCGGCGCCCGCCCGTCGCGATACAGCGGGTCGCCGCTGAAGAAGCGGGTGGGGACGAGCTCGGTGTTGTTGGCGCCGGCGTACATCGCGCTGTTCTCGGGCGGCCGGTTCAGGTCGATCACGTAGCGCGAGTGCACCGGCACGATCAGGCTGGCGCCGAGGTCGCGCGCGAAGGCATACAGCCGGTCGAGGTGCCAGTCGGTGTCCTCGACCGCCAGCGCGCGCTCGACGAAACGCGGCTTCAGCTGGTCCGGGATCCGGGTGCCGACATGCGGCAGGCTGACCAGCAGCGGCGCCGAGCCGCGATGCAGGGTGAAGAGGTCTTCACTCATCGCGCGAGACCTCCGACGACAACGCGCCGGCACGGGTTGCCGCCGCCGAAGCGGTAGGCGAGTTCGCCGGGCTGCGCCGCATCCCACGCCACGAAGTCGGCGCGCTGCCCGGGGGCGAGCCGGCCGCGGTCGGCCAGGCCCAGCGCGCGGGCGGCGTTGACGGTCAGGCCGCGCAGCGCCTCCTCCGGCGTCAGGCGGAAGAGCAGGCAGGCCATGTTCAGCATCAGCAGCGGCGACAACGTCGGCGACGAGCCTGGATTGTGATCGGTGGCCACCGCCATCGGCACGCCGGCCGCGCGCAGCGCCGCCACCGGCGGCAGCTCCGTCTCGCGCAGGAAGTAGAAGGCGCCGGGCAGCAGCACCGCGACCGTGCCGGCGCGCGCCATCGCGTCGATGCCGGCCTGGCCCAGGTATTCGAGGTGGTCGCAGGACAGTGCGCCGAATTCCGCCGCCAGTTGCGCCCCGCCCTGGTCGGATAACTGCTCGGCGTGCAGCCTGACCGGCAGTCCGAGCGCGCGTGCGGACGCGAACACGCGCCGCGTCTGCGCCGGAGTGAAGCCGATGCGGTCGCAGAAGACATCGACCGCATCGACCAGCCCTTCGGCGTGAAGATGCGGCAGCCAGCCGCAGACGGCATCGATGTAGTCGTCGGCGCGGCCGTCGAACTCCGGCGGCAGCGCGTGCGCGGCGAGGCAGGTGGTTCGCACGGTGAGCGGCAGCCCGGCGCCGAGCCTGCGGGCGACGCGCAGCAGGCGCGCTTCGTGCTCCAGGCTCAGGCCGTAGCCGGACTTGATCTCCAGCGTCGTCACCCCCTCCGCCATCAGCGCCAGCGCCCGCCGGCGGGCGGTGGCGAACAACTCGTCCTCGGTTGCGTCGCGGGTGGCGGCAACGGTGGAGCGGATGCCGCCGCCGGAGCGGGCAATCTCCTCGTAGCTCGCGCCCTGCAGCCGCAGCTCGAACTCGCGCGCGCGGTCGCCGCCGTAGACGAGATGGGTGTGGCAGTCGATCAGCCCCGGGGTGACAAGGCTGCCGTCGAGGTCGTGCTCGGCGTCGACCGCCAGGCCCCGCGGCAGCTTTGCCTCGGCGCCGACCCAGCGCAGCGCCTCGCCGTCGACGAGCAGCGCCCCGCGCTCGACCAGGCCCCACGGCGCATCGCCGTCGAGCGTCGCCAGGCGCGCGCGGCGCCACAGCGTCAGGCCCATGCGGAGTGCTCCATCGGGGTCGCCGCCAGCCACCACCCGGCGGCGGCGCCGGCTTCGGCGGCTTCGAAGCTCAGCACCGGCGGCGCCGCCTCGAACCACAGCAGGCTGCGCGCCGGCACGTCGATCGCCACCTCGCCGCGGCAGCGTCCCGCCACGGCGGCGAACAGCCCGCACTGCGCCGAGCGCGGCCGCCAGGGCTCGCCGGCGACGCAGGCGAACATGCCGCCGCGCATGCCGCGCAGCATCAGGTTCAGATCGCGGGTCGGCCCGTCGAGCAGGCGGCAGGTGGTCGTCGCCTCGCCGCTGAAGCGAAACGGCGGCGCATCGGCGGTCAGGCGGTGCGACTGCCCGCCGATCGCCAGCTCGACGCCGCTGCCGTCGAGCACCGCGAACCAGCGCTCGACGCCGGGAAACGACGAGAACGGTCCGTCGCGAGACACGTCGGCGACGCTGACGCGCAGCCGCCATGCCTGCTCCGACGGCCACGCCAGCAGCTCCCGCGTCGTGCCGCCGCCGTTGCGCCACGGTCGCGCCACCGCCTCCGCCAGCCGGATCACGCGCGCGGTCACCGGCAGGCCCCGCCGCCGCTTGCCGACGGACTCGCGCCCGGGCGGCCCGAGCCGCTCATGGGCTGAACCGCCCTTCGAGCTGATAGCGCGAGCCGGGATGCACCAGGCGGGCGATGGTGATCGCCGCGCCGCGGCTCAAGGTGCGGCGGACGATGACGAGGCAGGGTTCGTGGCGGCCGATGCCGAGCAGCTTCGCCTCCTGCGCCGTCGGTCGGCTGGCCTCGATCGTGTACTGCGCTTCCCACAGCGGCGCCACCTCCAGCAGGTAGCGCGTCGGCGTGATGCGGGTGAAGTCGGCGGCCAGATAGTCCGGCGCCGCCGCCGGGTTGACGTAGCGGTCCTCGCACTGCAACGGCACGCCGTCCTCGTGATGGACGATCAGGGTGTGAAAGACCGGGCTGCCGGCAGCCAGTCCAAGGCTGGCGGCGAGCGCCGCGGCGGCCTGCTCGCCGCGCCTGAGCACCACCTTCGCATGATGACGGTGGCCGCGGGCCTCGATCTCCTCCTGCAGGTCGCGGATGGTCAGCGTCGAGGAGATGCGGTGCAGCTGCGCGGCGAAGGTGCCGACGCCCTGCACCCGCTCGATCAGCCCCTCGGCCTGCAGTTCGCGCAGCGCCCGGTTGACGGTCATCCGGCTGACGCCGAATGCCGCCGTCAGCTCGGCCTCGGAGGGCATCAGCTCGCCGGGGCGCCAGCGGCCGGAAGCCAGCCCCGCCTTGAGGCTGTCCTTGACGCGGGAGTACGGCGCGGCGGCGCGGGCGGCGGCGGAGTCCATGCCGGAATCCTACTTGCACAGACCTGTCTAGACAAGTGCCGCGGCGACCGGCCGCCGGCGCGAAGCCGCGATGCGCCGCGCTCCGGCGCCGCTTGACCCAGCTTGTCTAGACAAGTAGAGTCGCGGCGTTCCCCCTTGCCGCCGAGGCCGCCGATGACCGACCTGTCCGCCCCCCAGATCGCCCGCCCGCGCCCGGTGCGCGCCCCGCGCGGCGGATCGCTCACCTGCCGCAACTGGCAGATCGAGGCCGCCTACCGGATGATCCAGAACAACCTCGATCCCGAGGTGGCCGAGAACCCCGAGCAGCTCGTCGTCTACGGCGGCATCGGCAAGGCGGCGCGCGACTGGAACTGCTTCGAGGCGATCCTCGCGGCGCTGCGCGAACTCGCCGAGGACGAATCGCTGCTGGTGCAGTCGGGCAAGCCGGTCGCCGTGCTGCGCACCCACGCCGACGCGCCGCGGGTGCTGATCGCCAACTCGAACCTGGTGCCGAAGTGGGC
>CAYLZU010000209.1:0-5917 GCA_964388005.1 uncultured Burkholderiaceae bacterium | reverse complement strand
TGGGGCTGGTGCAGGGCGAGGCGATGGCGAGCCGCTTCTTCCACAAGCTCGGCGCCAGTGTCCTCGACCGCACCATCTGCGCCACCGCCGGCGCCGAGGCGCTGACGTACACGCTCGGCACGCGCACCGGTCCGGCGATGGAGGCCTTCGCCGACGCGAAGCTGATCGTCCTCTGGGGCACCAACGCCATCGCCTCCAACCTGCACCTGTGGAGCTTCGTGCAGCAGGCCAAGCGCAACGGCGCGAAGCTGGTGGCGATCGATCCGTACCGCTCCGATACCGCCGAGAAGTGCCACCAGCACATCGCCCTGCTGCCCGGCACCGACGGCGCGCTGGCGCTGGCGATCGCCCATGTGCTGATCCGCGAAGGCTGGCTCGACCGCGACTACATCGACCGCTACACGCTCGGCTTCGAGGCGCTGGCGGCGCGCGCCGGGCAGTTCCCGCCGCGGCGGGCGGCGGAACTCTGCGGCATCAGCGCCGGAGAGATCGAGCAGCTGGCGCACGACTACGCCCACGTCCGCCCGGCGGCGATCCGCCTGAACTACGGCATGCAGCGCTGCGCCGGCGGCGGCAACGCGGTGCGCGCGGTCGCCTGCCTGCCGGCGCTGGCTGGCCACTGGCGCAGTCCTGCCGGCGGCGTGCTGCTGTCCTCAAGCGGCGTGGCCGAGGTCGACGGCGAGAGGCTGTACCGGCCGGATCTGCTCGCCGGCCGCCGGCCGCGCACGATCAACATGAGCACTATCGGCGAGGCGCTGGCGAGTGCCGAGCCGCCGATCGAGGCGCTCGTCGTCTACGACAGCAACCCGGTGGCGGTGGCGCCGGATTCGCGCCAGGTCGCCGAAGGCTTCGCGCGCGAGGATCTCTTCACCGTCGTGCTGGAGCACTTCCAGACCGACACCGCCGACTATGCCGACTACCTGCTGCCAGCGACGACGCAGCTGGAGCACGTCGACATCCACAAGTCCTACGGCCACCTGTACGTGCTGGCCAACAACCCGGCGATCGAGCCGCTCGGCGAGGCGCTGCCGAACACCGAGATCTTCCGCCGGCTGGCGGCGAAGATGGGCTTCACCGAGCCGTGCTTCGCCGACAGCGACGACGAACTCGCGGCGCAGGCGTTCAGGCGCGGCGGCGCGACCGCGAACATCGACTGGGAACGGCTGAAGACAACCGGCTGGCAGCGCCTCGAGGTGCCGCAGCCGTATGCGCCGTTTGCCGAAGGCGCGTTTCCGACGCCGAGCGGCCGCTGCGAATTCCACTCGCAGGCGCTCGCCGACCTCGGCCTCGACCCGGTGCCGGACTACGTGCCGCCCTGCGAAGGGGCCGGCAGCCCGCTGGCGGCCCGCTATCCGCTGGCGATCATCTCGCCGCCGGCGCGCAATTTCCTCAACTCCACCTTCGTCAATGTCCGCAGCCTGCGCGATGCGGAGGGCGAGCCGACCCTGCAGATCCATCCGCGGGACGCCGCCGCGCGCGCCATCCGCGATGGCGACCGCGTGCGCGTGTTCAACGACCGCGGCGGATTCGAGCTGACTGCGCGGGTCACCGACCGCGCCCGGCCGGGCGTCGTGGTGGCGCTGTCGATCTGGTGGAAGAAGCTCGCCGCCGATGGCCGCAACGCCAACGAGGTGACGAGCGCGCGCCTGACCGACATCGGCCGCGCGCCGACCTTCTACGACTGCCGGGTCGAGGTGGCGCGGCGCTGAGCCGCCGCGGCTACCGGCGCGACGCCAGCAGCCCGACCAGGAAGCCGACCCCAGCGGCCAGCCCGACGGCGCCCCAGGGGTGCATGTGCACCCAGTCGTCGGTGGCGTGGACGGCGGCGCGCGAGCGGTCAGCGACCTTGTGTTCCAGGTCGGCCAGCCGCGACTGCGCCCGCTTCAGCTCCTCGGCGGCGCGGGCGCGCAGCTCGTTCGCCTGCTGGCCGGTGGCTGCCGCCGCCTGCGACAGCAGCGCCTGCGCGTCGTCGATCACCTGCCGGACGTCGCCGGCCAGTTGTTCGCGGGAAACTTCGGTCATGGTCGAACCTCCTGGAGAAAGCGCCAGCCCGCCCGGTGTCCTTCGGGCCACCGGGGGCGCAGCCGGCGTGCGGTGTCGGCCGAGCTTACTGGAGTTGCCGCGGCGGCCCGCGATCGGCCGTCCCGCCGGCGCGGCACTGCGGTTGGCGCAGATCAAGTGTCCGCCGAAGCCGGCCGGCAGCGGCTGATGTACGCGCTACAGTCAGGCGCCGGACGGCATCGGGCGGAACGCGAGTCGGGGGAGATCGGGGCATGGCACGCAAGGGGCGCGCGGCGCCGGGCGATGGCCCTGACGCGCCGGCGCGTTCGCCGGCGTTGCCGCCGCCGCCCTTCTTCGATGCGGCGCAGTCGGCGCGGGCGGCGGCCGATGTCTGGTCGGGGAGCTGGCTCGACGCCGGAACGATCGCGCAGCGGGCGCGGCAGCGGTTTCTGTCGATGCTGCGATTCGCGCGGGCGCGGGTGCCGCTGTACCAGCGGCTGCACCGGAAGCTGCCGCAGCCGTCGGCGTGCGCGCTCGCCGATCTGCCGGTGCTGGACAAGCGGCAGATGATGGCCGACCTGCCGGCGTCGCTCGCCGTCGGCGACCTGTCGCGCGAGGCGATCGAGGCGTTCATCGCCGATCGGTCGCGGATCGGCTCGCCGCTCGCCGGCCACTACGCGGTGTGGACCAGTTCCGGCTCGACCGGCGTGCCGGCAATCTTCGTCCACGACGGCGCCGCGCTCGCGGTCTACGACGCCCTCGAACTGCTGCGCTTCCGCGGCCTGCCGGTGGCGCCGCTGCCGGCCGGGCCGTTCCTCTCCAGCGAGCGCTACGCGATGGTGGCGGCGATCGAGGGCCATTTTGCCGGCATCGCCACGGTCGAGCGGCTGCGGCGCACCTTTCCGCTGCTGGCGCCGTTCGTGCGGGCGTTTTCGGTGCTGCAACCGCTGCCCGATCTCGTCGCGCAGCTGAACCGCTACCGGCCGACGCTGCTGGCGACCTACCCGACGGTGGCCGAGATGCTCGCCGACGAACAGCGCGCCGGGCGGTTGCGGCTGGCGCTCGACGAGCTGTGGTCGGGCGGCGAGTCGCTGAGTCCGGCCACGCGGGCGCAGGTGGCGCAGGCGTTCGGCTGCCGTGTCCGCGAGGCCTATGGCGCCTCCGAGTTCCTGTCGATCGCCTGGCCGTGCCGGCATGGAAGGCTGCACGTCAACGCCGACTGGGTGATCCTGGAGGGCGTCGATGCCCGCGGCGAGCCGGTCGCCGCCGGCGAGCCGTCGCACACGACGCTGCTGACCAACCTCGCCAACCGGACCCAGCCGCTGATCCGCTACGACATCGGCGATTCGATCACGGTGCTGCCCGACCGCTGCCACTGCGGCTCGCAGATGCCGGCGATCGAGGTCAAGGGCCGCTGCGACGACGTGCTCAGCCTCGCCGGGCGCGACGGCGCGCGGGTCAGGCTGATGCCGCTGGCGCTGGCCACGGTGCTGGAGGACGATGCCCGCGTCAACGACTTCCAGCTCGTGCAGACCGGTCCGCGACGCCTGCTGCTGAGGATCGGCGGCGGCGAGAAGCCGCGCGCGCGGGAGGCCAGCGCCGCCTTGCGCGGCTACCTCCAGCGCGTCGATCTGGGCGCGGTGCGGATCGCTGTCGATGCGCAGCCGCCCAGGCGCGACCCGGTCAGCGGCAAGCTGCGGCGCGTGGTGTGCGCCGAAGGCGCCGACCGGGCGGTGTGAACGCCCCGCAGCGCCGGTCCCGGCGGCCGGGCTGGTGCAGAATCCCCGCGAACGATCACGCGAGGTGGCATGCACAACGGGAAGCTGGCGCTGGTTGTCCTGGCCGGGCTGGCGCTGGCTGGGTGCGCCACCGTCGGCTACTACGGGCAGGCGGCGCAGGGTCACATGGCGCTGATGGCCGCCGCGCGGCCGATTCCCGACTGGCTGGCCGACCCGGATACGCCGGATCCGTTGCGCGAGCGTCTGTCCAGGGCCGCCGAAATGCGCCGCTATGCCGCCGCTTCGCTGGGCCTGCCCGACAACCGCAGCTACACCGCCTACGCGGACCTGAAGCGTCCGGCGGCGGTGTGGAACGTCTTTGCCACGCCGGAGCTGTCGCTGGAGCTGAAGACCTGGTGCTACCCGGTGCTCGGCTGCGCCGGCTATCGCGGCTACTTCGATCGCGCCGCCGCCGAGGCGCTGGCCGGCGAACTGCGCGCCGAGGGCTACGAGGTCAACGTCTCGCCGGTGCCGGCCTATTCGACCCTCGGCTGGTTTGCCGATCCGCTGCTCAACACCTTCATCTATGCGTCGGACCCCGAACTGGCGCGGCTGATCTTCCACGAGCTGGCGCATCAGGTCGTCTACGTCCGCGACGACACGGTGTTCAACGAGAGCTTCGCCACCGCGGTCGAGCGCGAAGGCGTGCGCCGCTGGCTGGCCACCCACGGCGACGAGCGGAGCCGCGCCGCCTGGGCCGCCTACCAGGCGCGGCGCGACGATTTCCTGGCGCTGCTGCTGGCGCATCGGCGTCGGCTGGCCGACGTGTTCGCGTCGGCCGCCTCGGTCGAGGACAAGCGCGCCGCCAAGGCCGCCATCTTTGCCGACCTGCAACGCGAGTACCGGCAGCTGCGCGACGGAAAATGGGGCGGCTTCGCCGGCTACGACCGGTTCTTCGACCGCCAACTGGGCAGCGCCCATCTGGCAGCGGTCGGCGCCTACAACGACCTGGTGCCCGCGTTCGAGGCGCTGCTGGCCGAAAGCGGCGGCGACCTGCCGGCCTTCTACGCCCAGGTCCGCAGGCTCGGCGCGCTCGACAAGCCGGCGCGCACCGCCGAACTGCGCCGGCGCTCGCCGCAGCTTGCCGGGACGCCGCCGCGGCCCTGAAGGCATCCTCCGCCGCACCGGCGCCGCGAGGGCCGTGCTGGGAGTTTCCCGGAGTTCTCGATTCGAGGCCCCTGCCTATGACCGCCGACAGGCCCGGGCAGGGTGGCGCCGCTATGATGACGGCGCCGTCCCGCGACCGGCGGCAGCACTCCGATCCGCAGCGCGCGGGATCCACGTCCACCACAAGAAAGGAGACAGCAATGGGAGCCGTCGATCGCTTCTGGCTCAAGAACTATCCGAAGGGCGTGCCTGCCGACATCGATGTCAACCAGTACGAGTCGCTGGTGCAGCTGCTCGACGAGGCGTTCAAGAAGTACGGCAACCGTCCCGCCTACAGCTGCATGGGCGCGACGATGACCTACAAGCAGCTCGACGAGAACTCGGCCGCCATCGGCGCCTGGCTGCAGTCCAAGGGGCTGGGCAAGGGCAAGCGCGTCGCCATCATGATGCCGAACATCCTGCAGTACCCGGTCGTGCTGGCCGGCGTACTGCGCGCAGGCAGCACGGTGGTCAACGTCAACCCCCTTTACACGCCGCGCGAACTGGAGCACCAGCTGAAGGACTCCGGGGCGGATGCGATCTTCATCCTCGAGAACTTCGCCACCACGCTGCAGCAGGTGCTCGACAAGGTGCCGACCAAGCTGGTGGTCGTCTGCTCGATGGGCGACCTGCTCGGCTTCGCCAAGGGGCTGATCGTCAACTTCGTCGTCCGCAACGTGAAGAAGATGGTGCCGGCGTACCAGCTTCCGAACGCGATCAAGTTCCTCGACGTGCTCGCCGACGGCCTGAAGATGACGCTCAAGCCGGTGCAGGTCGGCCACGACGACGTTGCCTTCCTCCAGTACACCGGCGGCACCACCGGGGTCAGCAAGGGCGCCACCCTGCTGCACCGGAACATCATCGCCAACATGCTGCAGAGCGAGGCCTGGTACCAGCCGGCGCTGTCGAAGCTGAAGCCCGGCGAGGCGCCGATCACCATCACCGCGCTGCCGCTGTATCACATCTTCGCGCTGACGGTGTGCGCGATGATG
>CAYLZU010000208.1:4542-5945 GCA_964388005.1 uncultured Burkholderiaceae bacterium | reverse complement strand
GTCCGCTGCTCGGCGCGACCTCGGGCCGCTCGCGACGATTTCTTCACAACCTCTCCGGCCGGGCGCCGCCAACGAGCGCCGCGCTGGCAGCCTGCATCGGAGCCTCAGCTGCAGCAGCCGGCGGCTCGCGGTGTCACGGCGATCTTCGCCGGCACGGCCGCGACCGTCGGCGTGCAGCAGGCTTCGCCCACCTGCGCCGGTTCTTCGTTGAAGGTCGGCACCGAGCCCAGAGTGTGGAAAGTCTCCCAGGCGATGCCGGTGGGATCGGTAACCCAGTACTTGTTGGAACGCGCGTAGCAGCAGGCGATCCCCTGCTCGGCCTGCGTCGCGAGATCGGCCTGCTGCAACTGGGCGTTGAGGCTTTCCAGTTCCTCGTCCGAGTCGGTCTGCAGGCCGAGGTGGTTGACGCCAGGCTTGCCGCCGCGGCTGGAGATGGCGAAGTTCACGCGCGGGTCGTCGAGCATCCACTTGGCGTAGTCGTCCTTGACCACGGCCGGCCCGGCGCCGAACAGCGTCGAATAGAAGCGGATGCTGGCGGCCAGATCCTCGACCGCGACGTGGACGTGAAAGCGTTTCATGCCTTGCTCCTCCTGGCGGCCGGCGCGCGCACGCGGCGCGGCGCGGTGGCCGGCTTGCAGGCGACCACCGGCGAGCACCCCGGCCAGCAGTCGGCGGCGCAGCAGTTCTCGGTCAGGAAGGCGACCAGCGCGTTCATCGCCTCGAAGCTGGCTGCGTAATAGATGAAGCGGCCCTCCTGCCGCGACGACACCAGCCCGGCGTGCGACAGCTCCTTCAGGTGGAAGCTGAGCGTCGCTGGAGCGATGTCGAGCTTGCTTGCGATTTCGCCGGCGGCGAGTCCCGAAGGCCCCTGCTGCACCAGAAGCCGATAGACGGCGAGACGAGTGTCCTGGGCCAGCGCGGCCAGGGCGGTGACGGCATCGGTCGTTTTCATTGTTCGAATGTTATCGAACCGTTGAAGCGAGTCAAGCGGGCCGCCGTCGCGTCTTCGCGCCGGGCCAACAGCCGTTTCCGGCCAAGGCGGCGGCGGGCGGCACGTGGCGGCGGTTGCCTTCGCCGGCCACTGTCGCGGACGATGCGGCTAGTCCCGCCCCGCATAGGGGTTGTGCAGCGAATCGATCAGGTCGTGCAGCGCTTGGCGGACCTGCGCCTCGTCGCAGTCCATCAGCAGCGCGTCCTCGAACGCGTCCTGCGCCATCTGCTGCAGTTCGCGGTAGTTGTCGTTCAGGACCTTGAGCTTCTCGTGGCACGACACCGGCGCGCCGCCGCTGTCGCGCCACATGGGCGAGTGTTTCGGCACCATCATCGGCACCCTCCCGTTTCGCCGCCGCGTGGGTCGGCTGCCGGCCCGCGGCAGGCAGGCCCGGCGACTCCGGTCGAGCAGC
>CAYLZU010000208.1:0-4442 GCA_964388005.1 uncultured Burkholderiaceae bacterium | reverse complement strand
GCCGAATCGCGGTCCCTCCGGCGCAGCGGCTTCACCCATCGGCGAAGCACGCCAGCGCGACCCGCCGCTCGGGCGCCGCGATCGCGCGCCTTGCCGGCCGGTCACGCAGCCAGCCACTGCCGGACCTCGGCCTGGCTGGGAATGCGGCCGCTGCTGACGAGCTTCTCGTTGATCACCAGGCCCGGCGTCGACAGGATGTCGTAGGCCATGATGTCCTTCACGTCGGTGACCTTGACGAACTCGGCCTCGACGCCGGCGCTCGCCGCGGCCTCGCGCGCCACCGCTTCCAGCTTGCGGCAGTTGGCACAGCCCGAGCCAAGGATCTTGACGGTCAACATCTGGTTCTCCGCATGGTCAGGTGGAGTGGATCAGGGGCGGCCGGCGGCCGTTCAGCCACGCCAGCGCACCCACGAGCGCCAGCACGAAGGCCGCCAGCCCGAGCGCGATCCAGCCCAGGCTCACCCGGTCGACCCAGGCGCCGTAGAGCAGGCCGGCAACGGTGCTGAACAGGGCGACCAGCACGGCGTAGGCGACGGTCTTGCCGCGGCCGATGACGGCGGCCACCATCAGCATGCTCTGCAGGCTCAGCTCCGGGTCCGCCATGAGATAGGCGAGCAGCGGGCCTGGGTGCATGCCGAGGTCGAGGAACATGCGCGCCACCGGCACCTCGACCAGGGTCGGGAAGTACATGAACACGCCGAAAGCGACCGCCGCGGCGTTGGCGAGCACGGTGTTGGCTCCGGCGATCGCCTGGATCCATTCCGGCTGGATCAAGTGCCGGATCACGCCGACCGCAAACACACCAAGGAGCAGCAGCACGAAGATCTGCTTGACGAAACGCCACGACTCCCACAGCCAGGCGCGCAGTTCCTCGGCGCCGAGCTGCCGCGCGAAGCCCACCGCGGCGCCCAGCGCCGCGGCAACGGCAACCGCGCGTCCGGTCAGCACGACCTGAAGCCCGCCGCCTTCCGGCACCAGCCGCAGCGCGGCGACGAGCAGCGTCGCGCCTGCCAGGCCGAGCGCCACCGACGTCCAGCCGTTGAACCCTTCGGTGATGTCCTCCAGCCCCTGCCATGCGGCGATGCCGATGCCGGCGAGCAGCACGATCAGCGCCGAGCCCTGCACGCTGACCCCCTCCTCGCCTCTGGCCGGATCGAACGGCACCCAGGCGGTGAGCGTCGCCTGCCAGCTTTCGGCCCACGGCAGCGGCAGCGTCAGGCTGGCGAGCGACGCATTCAGCGGCGCCAGCTTCAGCGTGCCGGCAAGCAGCAGCGCGACCAGCGACAGCAGCAGCCCGGCCGCGGCCGCGCCCATGCGCGTCTGGCCGGCGAACAGGGCGTCGGTGCGCGCATCGTGCGCGGCGTCGTCGTGCCAGAACAGCAGCGCCATCGCCAGCCCGATGCCGATGCCGAACAGCAGGCACAGCACGAGTCGCGCCAGCGCGAATTCGGCGCCGAGGATGCTGCCGGTGTAGGCCAGCGCGAGGATGTTGCCGGCCGGGGCGAAGAACAGGAACGTGATCGCCGGGCCGAGGCCGGCGCCCTTGCGGTAGATGCCGGCGAACAGCGGCACGATGGTGCAGGAACACACCGCCAGCAGCGATCCCGCGGCGGCCGCGGCCGGATACGAGACCCGGTAGCGCGTATTGCGCCCCAGCCAGCGGGTGATACCGGCCTTCGGGATCAGCGCCGCCATCGCTCCGGCGATGAAAAACGCCGGCAGCAGGCACAGCAGCACGTGCGCCGCCAGATAGGCGGCGAGGTTGCCGAGCCCGCCTTGAACGAGATGAAGCGTGTACTGCATGGGCGGTGCCGCCGTCGGCCGGTCGTCGACGGCAAGGGTCACTATGCCAGCAGGGCCTGACTCGTGACTTGATCTCGAACACGCATCGGATCGCCTTGCCTCGAGTTCGGAAGTCGGTACGACGCCCGCCGCTTCCCCGCCGGCGGCGCAGTGCCGCTCTTTCTTGTCGAGCGGTGGCGGGCTGCAAGAGCGGGCCGACGAGTGACACCGCGCGCTGGGGACTGGCCGGGTCGGTCCATCAGCAGGTCGATCGCCGTCGTCCCGAAGGCCTTCTGCTCGTCGCCGGTCAGCCGGGCAAGGCTGTCGGTGAAGGTGCCGGCGATGAGGGAATTCATCCGGTCGCTGCGTGCACCGCTCTCGCCCGCATCAACTGCGCCAGTCGTCGCCGGGCATGATCCGGCGCATGAACTGGTCGAACAGCGGCACCGTGAATGCCGTGTCGCCGTGACTCGGACTCCAGATCATCCCTTTCGCAATCAACTGGTTCCGGATGGGGCCGAGCGACGTGACCTTGCGGCCGAGCTGATCGGCGATGTCGCCGGATCGATGCGGGCCGGGTCCCATCTCGGCCATCGCCCGCAGATAGCGCTTCTCCGCGGGCGTCAGCCGGTCGAAGCGGACGCGGAAGAAGCTCTCGTCGAGCGCCGCGACAGCGACCCTGGAGGCTCTTTCGACATCGTCGCGCGTGATCGGCGAAGCGGTCGCGACATCCCAGGTCTGCTTGCCCCACTCCTGGAGGAAGTACGGGTAGCGGTGCGTCTGCGCGACGATGAGATCGAGCGCGGCCTCGGCAATCTCAACGCCCTGATCTCGGGCCGGCTTGGCGATGGCCAGGCGTGCCGCCGCTTCGGACAGCGGACCGATCTCGGGAAAGTCGAACAGGCGCTCCGAGTACGACTTGGCGCGGCCCATCTGGCCGCGCAGTTGCGGCAGCCCGGCGCCGACGAGAACGACGGGCAGCCGCCGCTGCGCACATCGGTGCAGCGCGGTGATCAGGGCGGCGAGCTGGTCTTCCTCGACGTACTGCAGCTCGTCGATGAACAGCACCAGTGCGGTGCCTGCCTTCTGCGCGGCTGCGCCGGCTGCTTCAAGCAGCGCCTGCAGGTCGTGCTCGAGATCGCCGTTGTCGGCGAGGCCGGGCTCGGGGTCGAAATCCACCCCGACCTCGATGTCCTGATACTTCACCTTCAGCGCCTTGGCGAACCCGGCAAGCCCGCGCAGCGCGCGGGTGGCCAGGTCTTTCGCCTGCTCATGGCGGGACAGGCGCAACAGGGCGATCCGCAGTTGGGGCGCCAGCAGCGCCGGCAGCGACCGGCCTTCCGGCGCTTCCACGCGCACGGTGTTCAGCCCGGCAGCCTCGGCGTCCTCGCGCATCCGGTCGAGCAGAACGGTTTTTCCCACGCCGCGCAGCCCGACCATCAGCACGCTCTTCGAAGGCAGCCCCCGCCGAACCCTCTCCAGGGCCACCCGGATCGATTCGCGCAGCTCGTCGCGTCCGGCGAGTTCGGGCGGCGGTGTCCCGGCGCCCGGGGCAAAGGGATTGCCGACAGGATCCATACGGCGAACTTTATGCGGATATTAGGCGATTTACAAGAAACAGATAAATCGTCTAATTCTCGCCAAATCAGGATCGAAACTGCCTTCGCCGGCTCGAACCCTGAACACCTTCATCACCTCATCCCCGAGGTGATTGATCATCGTCACCGCGATCCGCCCTGACGTCGGCTCTGGAAACGACCGTGAGGCATCGCTCCTCAGCGCCTCCCGGGCGCCCTCCGGTCTCCGCCTTCAGCGTGGTCTTCAGCGCTCCGCAGGGGTCGTTCGCGCCCACACCGCAAAGGGGCTCGGACGGCGCGCCTCGAATGGCGCGGAAGAAGCGCCAGGAATTCGCGAGCGGCGGAGCTGCCGGTTGAAGGCGAGTGTCGGCACGCGGTGCGCGCCGCCGCCGCGCAAGCCAGACGGTGACCGCCCGGAGCGCGACGTCGAACGTCAAGTACGCCAGATGGCTTGCCGGCGCTTTCGACGCGGACGGCGGCAGCGCGGTCCGGCGCCTCAACCCCGTTCGCGGCGCACGAACTCGTCGGTCAGCGCCGCCAGTTCGCGATAGAAGCCGGTCTGCGCGCCGGCGCCGATGGCGGCGGCGAACGGCTCGATCCAGCGGCCCAGGTGCTCGTCGAGCAGCCGCCGCTGCAAACCGGAGTACTCCGCGGCCGCGGTTGCATCGCCGTTGCGCGTCGCTTCGGCCTGGCGGAACAGCAGCAGGTAGAGGAACTCCAGTTCGGCGGCGATGTGATCGGGCAGTTCGCGGAACGCCTCGTCCATTTCGAAGCCGCCCTCGGCGTAAAGAGCCAACACCGCCTGCGTCGAGTCCTGCATCAGGGTCTGCCGCTCGTCGAGCCAGACCGAGCCGTACGGCCGGGCAAGGGTGCCGAGCGGGCCGATGAACAGCCGCGTGTAGTCGATCAGCAGGTCCTGCGGGTCGGCGGCGGCGAAGGCACCGCCGAGCGCGCGCGAGCGCGCCGCCAGATCGGCATCGATCGCCGCCGCCGCCGCGTGCATCGAGTCGAACACGCGTTCCTCGGCAAACTCCGGCCCCGGCTGGTAGTAGCAGGCCGCCAGCAGCCGGCTGAGATCGGCGC
>CAYLZU010000207.1:0-5956 GCA_964388005.1 uncultured Burkholderiaceae bacterium | reverse complement strand
GTCAAGCCGTCGATCGAGATCATGGAGGCGCTGCCGACCGTGATCCTCGGCTTCCTGGCCGGGCTCTGGCTGGCGCCGCTGGCCGACAACAACCTGCCGGCGGTGCTGCTGTGCTTCGTCGTGATCCCGCTGTTCATCCTGCTCGCCGCCTACATCTGGCACCGCCTGCCATCGCGCCTGACCCTGCTGGTGGCACCGGGCTGGGAGGCGGCGCTGCTGCTGCCGGTCGTCATCCTGGCGATCTGGTTCTGCTTCCAGATCGGCCACCCGATCGAGGTGGCGCTGTTCAACGGCGACATGCCGAACTGGCTGAGCAACGAACTCGGCATCACCTACGAGCAGCGCAACTCGCTGGTGGTCGGCATCGCCATGGGCTTCGCGGTGACGCCGACGATCTTCTCGATCGCCGAGGACGCGATCTTCCAGGTGCCGCGCCATCTGACCAGCGGCTCGCTGGCGCTCGGCGCCACGCCCTGGCAGACGCTGACGCGGGTGGTGCTGCTGACCGCCAGCCCCGGCATCTTCTCGGCGGTGATGATCGGGCTCGGCCGCGCCGTGGGCGAGACCATGATCGTGCTGATGGCTACCGGCAACACGGCGGTGATGGACTTCGGCATCTTCACCGGCTTCCGCACGCTGTCGGCCAACATCGGCGTCGAGATGCCCGAGGCCGCCGTCGGCAGCACCCACTACCGGCTGCTGTTCCTCAGCGCCCTGGTGCTGTTCGTGTTCACGTTCGTGGTGAACACGGCGGCCGAACTGGTGCGGCACCGGCTGCGCGAGAAGTACAGCTCGATCTGAGGCGGAGACGGCGATGAAGGATTGGATCAAGGAAGGCACGCCGTGGATCTGGTTCACCGGCGGCACCGTCGCGATCTCGCTGCTGCTGGTGTTCGGCGTGCTGTGGCTGACCGCCTTCCAGGGCCTCGGCTACTTCTGGCCGAAGAACGTCGCCGAGCTGTCGTTCATCGAGAAGGACGGCAAGCCGATCCGCGTCATCGGCGAACTGCGCGAGACCGAGGAGGTCGCCACGCGGCGGCTGGTCGAGGCCGGCTTCAACATCAGGACCGATGCGCCGTTCGTGACGCGCACGCTGGTCAAGCTCGGCAACCGCGACGTCACCGGCGTCGACTTCCGGTGGTTCCCGCGGCCGCTGATGGGCGAGATCACCTTTCCCGAAGACCTGGTCACGGTCGAGCGCCACGAGTGGGGCAACTTCTACGGCCACCTGAAGCAGGTCAAGGAAGGCACGCAGGTCGTCGCCGAAGGCCCGTCGGCAATCGTGGAGCTGCGCAAGCGCGTCGACCGTGCCAATGGCCTGTTTCGCGAGATCCTGCGCATCGAGAAGCACGAGATCGGCCGCGTCAACTTCCACATCGAGCAGACCCGCCTGCGCGAGCGGAGGCTGCAGCTGCGCAACCGGCTCACCGATGCCGACAAGGCGGGTTTCGAGGCCGAGCGCACGCGGCGGCAGGCCGAGTTCGACGCCCTGACCGAGCAGCTGGCGAAGCTGCGGCAGGACATCCAACGCGATGTGCTGGTCGCCGAGATCATGGACGGCAGGCTGGTCGAGGTGCCGCTGGCCAAGGTGGCCGACGTCTACCAGGCCAACGCGATGTCCTCGACGCAGAAGGTCGGCCACTACATCGGCAAGTTCTGGGAGTTCCTGACCGACGACCCGCGCGAGGCCAACACCGAGGGCGGCATCTTCCCGGCCATCTTCGGCACCGTGATGATGGTGCTGCTGATGTCGGTCGTGGTCTCGCCCCTGGGCGTGATGGCGGCGGTGTACATGCGCGAGTACGCCAAGCCGGGGCCGCTGATCCGCACCATCCGCATTTCGGTCAACAACCTGGCCGGGGTGCCGTCGATCGTCTACGGCGTTTTCGGCCTCGGCTTCTTCGTCTACGTGCTCGGCCACAACATCGACCAGCTGTTCTTCCCCGAGGCGCTGCCGGCGCCGACCTTCGGCAGCCCGGGCCTGCTGTGGGCGTCGCTGACGCTGGCGATCCTGACCCTGCCGGTGGTGATCGTCTCGACCGAGGAGGGGCTGTCGCGCGTGCCGCGCGCGATCCGCGAGGGCAGCCTGGCGCTCGGCGCCACCAAGGCCGAGACGCTGTGGCGCACGGTGCTGCCGATCGCCAGCCCGGCGATGATGACCGGGCTGATCCTGGCCGTGGCCCGCGCCGCCGGCGAGGTGGCGCCGCTGATGCTGGTGGGGGTGGTCAAGCTGGCGCCGGCGCTGCCGGTCGACGGCTTCTTTCCCTTCCTGCATCTCGAGCGCAAGTTCATGCACCTGGGTTTTCACATCTACGATGTCGGCTTCCAGAGCCCGAACGTCGAGGCCGCGCGGCCGCTGGTTTACGCCACCGCGCTGCTGCTGGTGATCGTGATCGTGGTGCTGAACCTGGCGGCGATTTCGCTGCGCAACCGCCTGCGCGAGCGCTACAAGGGCCTCGAAGGCGTGTGATCGGGAACAGTCAGGGAGAGCAACGATGTCCGACGCAATGACGACGGCGCAGGCTTCGACGGGCCACGCCATGAATATCGGCGCGCTCGACCGCGCCGCCGCCGCCGAGGCGGCCACGCCCACGCGCACGACGCTTGCGGTGCGCAGCCTGAACCTCTACTACGGCAGCATGCAGGCGCTGAAGAACATCGACCTGGAGATCCCGCACAACCGGATCACGGCGTTCATCGGCCCGAGCGGCTGCGGCAAGTCGACCCTGCTGCGCTGCTTCAACCGGATGAACGACCTGGTCGACGTCTGCCGCATCGAGGGCCAGATCCTTCTCGACGGCAAGAACATCATGGACCGCGACGTCAACGTGGCGCAGCTGCGCCGCCGCGTCGGCATGGTGTTCCAGAAGCCCAATCCGTTTCCGAAGTCGATCTACGAGAACGTCGCTTACGGACTGCGCATCGTCGGCATCAACAACAAGGCGGTGCTCGACGAGACCGTCGAGAAGGCGCTGCGCCGCGCGGCGCTGTGGGACGAGGTCAAGGACCGGCTCGAGATCAGTGGCATGAGCCTGTCCGGGGGCCAACAGCAGCGGCTGGTGATCGCGCGCGCCATCGCGCTCGAACCGGAGGTGCTGCTGCTCGACGAGCCGTGCTCGGCCCTCGATCCGATCGCCACCGCCAAGGTCGAGGAGCTGATCTCGGAGCTGAAGGACAAGTTCACGATCGTGATCGTCACCCACAACATGCAGCAGGCGGCGCGGGTCAGCGACTTCACCGCCTACATGTACCTCGGCGAGATGATCGAGTTCGGCGCCACCGACCAGGTGTTCATCAAGCCGAAGAAGAAGCACACCGAGGACTACATCACCGGCCGGTTCGGCTGAGCAGGGCAAGTTCGGGAGAGCACATGATTGCCGGGGAACACTCGTTCAAGCAGTACGACGTCGAGCTCGAGACGATGCGCTCGAGCATCCTGCGCATGGGCGGTCTGGCCGAGTCGCAGCTGAAGACGGCGCTCGACGCCTTCGAGCGGGCCGACCTCGAACTGGCCGATGGCGTCATCGCCGCCGACCGGCGCGTCAACGACCTGCAGATCGAGCTCGACCGGATGGTCAACCACGTGATCGCCCGCCGGCAGCCGACGGCGAGCGACCTGCGCCTGGTGATGGGCGTGGCCAAGACGATCACCGACCTGGAGCGGGTCGGCGACGAGGCGTCGAAGATCGCCCGCGCCGCCAAGTGGCTGAAGGAGAAGGACGGCGGCTTCCGCATGCACAGCATCCCCGACCTGCGCCAGACCGGCGAGATCGCGGCGCGGCTGCTGCACCGCTCGCTCGACGCCTTCGCCCGCCTCGACGCGCAGGCGGCGGCGGCGATCATCCGCGACGACGCCGGCATCGACGACCGCTTCCGCGCCACGCTGCGGCTGCTGATCACCTACATGATGGAGGATCCGCGCACGATCTCGGCGGCGATCGACACCGTGTGGGTGGCCAAGGCGATCGAGCGCATCGGCGACCACGCCAAGAACATCGCCGAGCACGTGATCTTCATCGCCGAGGGTGCGGACGTGCGCCATGCCTCGCCGGAGGACGTCGAACGGGTGGTCTCGAAGGGGTAGTTGCGCATGGAGGGCTCGATCCTGGTGGTCGAAGATGAACCGGCGATCCAGGAACTGGTGTCGTTTTCCTGCGCCAGCAGCGGCTACAAGGTGCGGCGCGCCGATTCGGTGCGGGCGGCGCAGGAGGCGATCCGCAGCGAACTTCCGGACCTGGTGATCCTCGACTGGATGCTGCCCGACCGTCCGGGCATCGACCTGCTGCGCGACCTGCGGGCCGAGGAACGCACCCGCAGCCTGCCGATCATCCTGCTGACGGCCAAGGGCGCCGAGAGCGACCGGGTCGCCGGCCTCGACGCCGGCGCCGACGACTACGTTGTCAAGCCATTTTCGCCGCGCGAGCTGGTCTCGCGCGTGCGGGCGGTGTTCCGCCGCCGGGCGCCGCAGTTGAGCGGCGAGGCGATGTCCTACGGCCCGCTCACCATCGACCCGGCCCGCCATGAGGTGCAGGTCGACGGCAAGACGGTCAAAATGGGCCTGGCCGAATTCAAGCTGCTGAAGTTCATGGCCAGCCACCCGGAGCGCGTCTTCTCGCGCGGCCAGCTGCTCGACAGCGTCTGGGGCGACCACGTGTTCATCGAGGAACGCACGGTCGACGTGCACGTGCTGCGGCTGCGCAAGGCGCTGGCGGCGGCGGGCGCCCAGGGTCTGGTGCAGACGGTGCGCGGCCTCGGCTACCGGCTGTCGGCGCGCCCCGGGCAGTAGACTCGTTTCATGTCCGACGAGCTTCGGCGCAGGGTCCGCGTGATCCTGCCGGCCTTCATTCGCCTGGCCATTCTCGGCGCGGTCGCGCTCGCGGCCGGCGCCGCCTTCGGGTTGCAGGGCGGGCTGTGGACCGCGCTGCTGGGGCTGGCCGCCTTCTTCGCGCTGCACCTGCACTATCTGGCGGCGCTCGGCGCGTGGCTGGAGCGGCCTTCGCTGGCGGCAATTCCGGCCGGCTGGGGCAGCTGGACCGAGGTCTTCAACCGGCTGCACAGGTCGCGGCGCGCCAGCGAGATCAACGCCCGCCGGCTGGAGGAAAACGAGGCCCGCTTCCGGCGCACGATCAGCGCCCTGCCGGAAGGCATCGTGCTGGTCGACGCGGCGCTGCAGATCGAGTGGTGCAACCCGGTGGCCGAGCGCCACCTCGGCATCCGCCTGCAGGCCGACCAGGGGCTGCGCGTCACTAACCTGGTGCGCGATCCGGCCTTCGTCGCCTACATGACCTCGGCGTCGTTCGACGAACCGCTGCTGCTGCGGCCGCTCGCCGATCCGGCGCTGGTGCTGTCGGTCCGGGTGATCGAATTCGAACCGGCGCGATCGATCGTCATGACCCGCGACGTCACCGAGGCCGAACGCCTCGACGCGATGCGGCGCGACTTCGTCGCCAACGTCTCGCACGAGCTGCGCACGCCGCTGACGGTGGTCAACGGCTTCCTCGAGACGCTGCTCGACGCCGAGCCGCCGCTGGACGACCTGCGGCAGCGGCACCTGCGGCTGATGCACGAGCAGGCGACGCGGATGAGCCGGCTGGTCGAGGACCTGCTGATGCTGTCGCGGCTGGAGGCGGAGGAGACGCCGCTCGCCGACGACGACGTCGACGTGCCGGCGCTGGTCGCCGAGCTCGAGGCCGAGGCGCGCGCGCTGTCGGCCGGCCGCCACGAGATCGCGAGCGGCTGCGAGCCGATTCGCCTGTGCGGCAGCCGCGACGAGTTGAGGAGCGCCTTCGGCAACCTGGTGTCGAACGCGATCCGCTACACGCCCACCGGCGGGCGCATCCGGCTCGCCTGGCGGGCGCAGGACGACGGCGCCGTGTTCGAGGTCGTCGATACCGGCATCGGCATCGCCCCCGAGCACCTGCCGCGGCTGACCGAGCGCTTCTACCGCGTCGACCGC
>CAYLZU010000206.1:5404-6015 GCA_964388005.1 uncultured Burkholderiaceae bacterium | reverse complement strand
GGAAGCCGCCGAGAAGGCCAAGATCGAGCTGTCGAACTCGACGCAGACCGACGTCAACCTGCCCTACATCACCGCCGACGCGTCGGGCCCGAAGCACCTGAACATCAAGCTCACGCGCGCCAAGCTCGAAAGCCTCGTCGAGGACCTGATCGAGCGCACGATCGAGCCGTGCCGGATCGCGATCAAGGACGCCGGCGTCAAGGTCAGCGAGATCGACGACGTCATTCTGGTCGGCGGCATGACGCGCATGCCGAAGGTGCAGGACAAGGTCAAGGAGTTCTTCGGCCGCGAGCCGCGCAAGGACGTCAATCCCGACGAGGCGGTGGCGGTGGGCGCGGCGATCCAGGGCTCGGTGCTCTCCGGCGACCGCAAGGACGTGCTGCTGCTCGACGTCACCCCGCTGTCGCTCGGCATCGAGACGCTCGGCGGCGTGATGACCAAGATGATCCAGAAGAACACCACCATCCCGACCAAGTTCTCGCAGACCTTCAGCACCGCCGACGACAATCAGCCGGCGGTGACGATCAAGGTCTACCAGGGCGAGCGCGAGATGGCGGCCGGCAACAAGCTGCTCGGCGAGTTCAACCTCGAGGGCATCCCGCCGGCGCCGC
>CAYLZU010000206.1:3123-5394 GCA_964388005.1 uncultured Burkholderiaceae bacterium | reverse complement strand
CAGATCGAGGTCACCTTCGACATCGACGCCAACGGCATCCTGCACGTCGGCGCCCGCGACAAGGCCACCGGCAAGGAGAACAAGATCACGATCAAGGCCAATTCGGGGCTGACCGAGGCCGAGATCCAGAAAATGGTCAAGGACGCCGAGGCCAACAAGGCCGAGGACCACCGCCGCTTCGAACTCGCCCAGGCGCGCAACACGGCCGACGCCAGCGTGCACCAGATCCGAAAGGCGCTGGCCGAGCACGGCTCGACGCTCGACGCCGCCGAGAAGGAGAAGATCGAGGCCGCGATGAAGGAGGTCGAGGAGGCGCTGAAGGGCGACGACAAGGACGCCATCGAGGCGAAGACCGCGGCGATGATGACCGCCTCGCAGAAGCTCGGCGAGAAGATGTACGCGTCGGCCGCCGGCGCCGGTGCCGCGGGCGGCGCCCAGGCCGAGCCGCCGAAGGGCCAGGGGCAGGAGAAGGCCGACGACGTGGTCGACGCCGACTACAAGGAAGTCAAGCGCGGTTGAGGTGATGACGCGGGCTGCGCCCGCCATGACGGCGCTGCGCGCCTATGACGCATGAGGCGGCAGCATCGCGAACTGGCAGTCTGGAGTGAGGCGATGGATCTCGTGACGGAGATCTATCGCCTTTCTTCGTTGCTGCCAAGGGAAGAGCAGTTTGGGCTGATGTCACAGATGCGAAGGGCGGCGGTTTCGATTCCTGCGAACATCGCGGAGGGTGGGGCGCGAAGTTCAACCAAGGAGCTGGTGCAGTTCCTGAGCGTCGCGCTCGGCTCGGCATCTGAACTGGACACGCAGATCGAAGTCGTGCGGCGGTTGGCATTTCCTGTCGATTGTGCCGCTGCTCAGGCAAAGCTCGACTCGGTGTCGGCTCAGCTTGCTGCCATGCGCACGAAGCTTCGCGCGAAAGCGCGTTCATAGGCCGAAGGCCGTCATCCATCATTCATCATCGAACCATGGCCAAACGCGATTACTACGACGTCCTCGGCGTCGCCAAGGATGCCTCCGAAGAGGACATCAAGAAGGCGTATCGCAAGCTGGCGATGAAGTACCACCCGGACCGCAATCAGGGCAAGGGTGACGAGAAGCACGCCAAGGCATCGGAGGAGAAGTTCAAGGAGGTCAAGGAGGCCTATGAGATCCTGACCGACGCCAGCAAGCGCGCCGCCTACGACCGCTTCGGCCATGCAGGCGTCGATCCGAACGCCGGCGGCGGCTTTCGCGGCGCCGAGGGCATGGGCGGCTTCGCCGAGGCCTTCGGCGACATCTTCGGCGACATCTTCGGCGGCGGCCGCGGCGGCGGGCGCAGCAACGCCTATCGCGGCGCCGATCTCCGCTACAACATGGAGATCACGCTGGAGCAGGCGGCGAAAGGCTTCGCCACCGAGATCCGCGTGCCGGCCTGGGACAGCTGCGAGACCTGCCACGGCTCCGGCGCCAGGCCCGGCACGTCGCCGAAGACCTGCACCATGTGCGGCGGCGCCGGCGCGGTGCGGATGCAGCAGGGCTTCTTCTCGATCCAGCAGACCTGCCCGACCTGCCGCGGCAGCGGCAAGGTGATCGCCGAGCCGTGCGCCGCCTGCGGCGGCGCCGGGCGGATCAAGAAGAACAAGGTGCTGGAGGTGAACATTCCCGCCGGCATCGACGAGGGCCAGCGCATCCGCCTGTCGGGAAAGGGCGAGCCGGGAATGAACGGCGGCCCGCCGGGGGACCTGTACGTCGAGATCCGGCTGAAGGCGCACGACGTGTTCCAGCGCGACGGCGACGACCTGCACTGCGAGGTGCCGGTGTCGATCGTCACCGCCGCCCTCGGCGGCGACATCGAGATCGCCACCCTGACCGACAAGGTGAGCATCAGCATCCCCGAGGGCACGCAGAGCGGCAAGACCTTCCGCCTGCGCGGCAAGGGCATCAAGGGCGTGCGCTCCAGCTATCCCGGCGACCTGTACTGCCACGTCAACGTCGAAACGCCGGTGCGGCTGTCGGAGAAGCAGAAGAAGCTGCTGCGCGAGTTCGAGGCCAGCCTGCGCGACGGCGGCGACAAGCACTCCCCCCAGACCAAGAGCTTCATGGACAAGATGAAGGGCTTCTTCACCGCAGAGTGAAGAAGCCCTTCATCTTGCGGCGGAGGCTAACCTCGCGCAGCGAGGTTAAGGCGGCGCAGCCGCCGGCCGGAGCCACAAGATCGGCGCGCGGAGCGCGCACTTCACCGCAGAGTGAAGAAGCCCTTCATCTTGCGGCGGAGGCTAACCTCGCGCA
>CAYLZU010000206.1:0-3023 GCA_964388005.1 uncultured Burkholderiaceae bacterium | reverse complement strand
GGTTAAGGCGGCGCAGCCGCCGGCCGGAGCCACAAGATCGGCGCGCGGAGCGCGCGCTTCACCGCAGAGTGAAGAAACCCTTCATATTGCCGAGCGAAGAGTCCCTCGACGTTCTGGGCGGGCGGGACAAAGGCGCGCGGGCGTGGCGGCCGTCGACGTATGGCGAGCGGCGGGATTGACGCCGCCGGGTTGGCGTCCGAGCCGGGGCGGCGATCCGCGTTGCGTTGGAGAATGTCACTGCCCTTGCAGCCGAAACGAAGGAACATCGACATGAAGCGCTACGCCGACCTCCTTGCCGACGCGCTGAACCGCGTGCGCGAGATCATGCCGTGGGATCTGGCGGCGCGACTTGCCGGCGGCGACACGCCGCTCGTGCTCGACGTGCGCGAGCCGGCCGAGTTCGCGCAGGCGCGGATTCCAGGCTCGCTCAACGTGCCGCGCGGCGTGCTCGAGCAGGCCTGCGAGTGGGACTACGACGAGACGGTCCCCGAACTTGTTCTCGGCCGCCAGCGGCCGATCGTGATCGTCTGCCGCTCCGGCAACCGCTCGGTGCTGGCGGCCGACGTGATGCAGAAGCTGGGTTTCACCGACGTGGTGTCGCTGAAGACCGGCCTGCGCGGTTGGAACGACTTCGAGCAGCCGCTCGTCGATGAGCGCGGCCTTGCGGTCGACGGCGACGACGCCGAGTCGTTTCTCGCTCCACGGCTGCGGCCGGAGCAGCGCCGGCCGCCGGCCGGTGTCCCGGCGGCGTAGCGAACCCGAGATTTGTCTCCGGTCAGGTCACCGCCGGCAGCGGCACGCCCAGCCGCTGCGCCCACGATTCGAGCGCCGGCATGATCGACGGATGCAGCTCGACGCCCGACGCCAGCTGCTGGCGCCGCCGCGCCAGGGCCCGCTCGCCGGGCAGCCGCACCGCTTCGAAGCCCTCGCGTGGCGGGTTGTCGCGGCACTGCGCGGCGATGAAATCGGCCTGCCGCACGAAGGCGTCGCGGCCGCCGAAGGCGTCCGGGTCGAGTGCCTGCACGAATACCGTCGCGCCCCAGCCTTCCTTCGGATCGGCGCGGCCGTGGCCGGCCAGGCCGCCGGTCAGCGCCTCCGCAAGCAGCGCCAGCCCGTAGCCTTTGTGGCCGGCGTCGAGCCCGCCCAGCGGCAGGATCGTTCCCGGCGGCTCGGCGGCGAGCACGGCCGGGTCATGGGTTGGCCGGCCCTCTGCATCCAGCAGCCAGGGATGCGCAAAGCGCCGGCCCTCGGCGCGCAGCCGGTTGCTCATGCCGTTGGTGGTGATCGATGCCGAGACGTCGACCAGCACCGGGTCGCCCGCCGTCGGAAAACCGATCGCCAGCGGATCGGGCGTGAACACCGCGCGCGTGCCGCCGAACGGCGCCACGCTGGCGGTGTTCGGGTCCGAGCAGGCGACGAGCAGCACCATGCCCTGCTCGGTGGCGCGGCGCAGGTAGGCCGCCAGGCAGGCGATGTGGTGGCTGCGGCGGATCACGACCGTTGCCGTGCCGTACCTGCGCGCGCGTTCGATGGCTGCATCGACCGCGCGTTGCGTCAGCCATGGGCCGGGCAGCCGATTGCCGTCCCAAAGCAGTGCGGCAGGCCGGTCGTTGAGCACGACGGGCTCGCCGCTGCTGGCCATCGAGCCGCGCTCGAGTTCCCCGAGATAGGGCGCCAGCAGCGCCAGGCCATGGGTGTCGTGGCCGAGCAGGTCGCCCTCGACCAGCACCTCGGCGACGACCTGCGCGCGCTGGCCCTCCAGCCCGCCGCGCACCAGCAGCGCCCGCGCGAATTCGGTCAGCGACGACGCGCCGTAACGCGCCATCAGTACACCGCGCGGCCGCCGGACAGATCGAACACCGCGCCGGTGGAAAACGAGCACTCCTCCGTGCACAGCCAGCAGACCATCGCCGCGATTTCCTCGACGGTCCCGAAGCGGCCCATCGGGATCTTCGACAGCATGAAGTCGATGTGCGCCGGCGTCATCTGGCTGAACATGCCGGTGCGCACGGCGGCCGGCGTGACGCAGTTGACGCGGATGCCGGTCCTGGCGAGTTCCTTGCCGAGCGATTTGGTCAGCGCGATCACCGCCGCCTTCGAGGCCGAGTAGGCGCTGGCGTTCGGGTTGCCTTCCTTGCCGGCGATCGATGCGATGTTGACGATGCGGCCGTAGTCGGCCTCGCGCATCGCCGGCAGCACGGCGCGGTTGCACAGGAACACGCCGCCGAGGTTGATGTCGATCACCTGCTTCCAGTCGGCGAGCGGATAGTCGGCCACCGGCAGGTTGGGGCCGGTGATGCCGGCGCTGCACACCAGCGCGTCGATGTGGCCGAACCTGGCCAGCGTCGACTGCGCCGCGGCGGCGACTTCCGCCTCGCTGGTGACGTCGACCACCGAAGTGCCGTGGCCGGTGCCGAGCGCCGTCCTCGCTGCTTCGAGCGCGCCGCGGTCGCGGTCCCACAGCGCCAGCCTGGCGCCGGAGGCCGCCAGCCTTTGCGCGATGGCGAGACCAATCCCCGCCGCGCCGCCGCTGACGACGGCGACGCGGTCCCGCATGTCGAGCTGGTTCATGGCTTCCCTCCGCTGGGTCGACGGCGCGAAGGACTATAGCGCTGGCGCGGCGCGAATTGGTCAGACCACTTGACCACCTGCTTGACCCTGCCGAAAAGCGCGGGTTACAGTGCCGCGCGCCAGGGTGACAGGCGCCGCGGCGCGACGTCGAGCGGCAAGGGCGACGCAGATTGCCCGGCGCTGGCGGCAGGACGCGACGATCGTGGCGCGGCGGTTGCGGGGCGGCAGATCAGGGCGGTGGACGGGGCGGCAGCCGGGACGCAGCGGCCGGGACAACGCCGCCGGAACGAGGAGACCAGCAGGGATGGCGGATTCACGCAGGCCCGCGCGCAAGCGCCGCAGCCAGGCCTGGTTCGGCCGCGGCGGCAAGATGGGCTTCATCTACCGCTCGTGGGTGAAGAACCGCGGCGTGCCGCACGACCAGTTCGACGGCCGGCCGGTGATCGGCATCT
>CAYLZU010000205.1:1201-6074 GCA_964388005.1 uncultured Burkholderiaceae bacterium | reverse complement strand
AGCACCGTCGCGCCCGCGCGCAGCGCCGGCGCCGCCGCGGCGGCCTCGTTGAACAGCACGTCGTCGATCTGCGCCGCGTCGACGACCACGATCAGCGTCGCATCGACCGCCCGCACCAGCGCCGCCGGCGACGCGGCGACATGGGCGCCGCGCTCGGCCAGCGGCCGCTCTGCTTCGGGCCGGATGTCGCGGATCCACAGGTCGCGGCCGAGGTCGAGGAGGCGGTGGCCGATGGCGCCGCCCATGTTGCCGACGCCGACGATGCCGACCCGCGGTCCGGCTGCCATCTCGACTCCTCCCCGTGACGCGTCGTGCCGCTGGCTGCCCAGCGCGCTCACGACGCGCGTCGCAGTTCGATGTCGCCGTAGAACGCCTCGATCTCGGCGCCGGTGTTGTCGGTGTCGGTCATGATGCCGACGCCGATCAGCCGCCCCGGCGCCTCGCCGAAGGCGCGCTCGAAATCGGCGACGTAGTCGCGCTCGAGCCGCTGCCAGCGACCGAGGCCGTCGTCGCCGCTGCCGGCGACCACCATCCTGACGCGGCCGGTGTGGGCGCTGCGGATCACCGCGCCGACCGGCTGGCGGTTCTCCCAGATGTACATCAGCGTTGCGTAGGGAACGCGGCGCCCGGTCAGGGTGTCCGCCAGCTCGAGCGTCACCTGGTCGCGCGGCGGCAGCCGCGCCCGGTCGCCGTCGAAGAACAGCAGCAGGCGTGCCGGCGAGTCCTCGGCGTGGCGGTCGGTATTGTCGGCGCCGTCGATCAGCGCCGTCAGGCGCCACCGCCAGACGACGACCGGCCACTGCCGCGGATCGACATCGAGCGCCTGCATCAGGCCGGAGGCCGAGCGGCGCGCCTGCGCCTGCACGACCACTCCATTCTGGCCGTCGGCGACCAGCCGGTAGCCGGTGGACGCCTTCGCCCGCGAGACGACGAGCTTCTCCCAGCCGCGTGGCCAGTCCGCGTCGGCGGCATTGGCCGAGAACGGCGTGATCGCCGTCGGCGCCAGCGGCTCGAGCACGGCGCAGCCGGCGACGAGCGCACCAACAGCCGGAATGAAGAGCAAGGGTCGCATCGATGCAGTTCCCCGGATCGCACCGGCGGCGGATTATCGCGTCGATCGCGCGGCTCGGATGTCCGCTCTCCCGTTGCCGCCGAGTCAGGCGAGCTTCAGCGCCACCGCGCCGCCGACCATCGCGCAGACGCCGGCCCAGCGCCGCGGCGTCAGCCGTTCGTGCAGCAGCCGCGCCCCGAGCAGGGTGGCGAACAGCACCGAGGTCTCGCGCAGCGACGCAACCAGCGCCACCGGGGCCTTGGTCATCGCCCACACCGGGATCGCGTAGGCCGCGGCCGACAGCCCGCCGCCGGCCAGCGCCCGGCGGCTGCGGCCTTTCAGGTGGGCGATGAAGCTCCTTCGCCGCGTCGCCAGCATCCACAGCGAGAACGGAACGCCGTCGAGCACGAACAGCCAGACGATGTAGCTCCAGGCCTCGCCCGCGGCGCGCGCGCCGGCGCCGTCGATCAGCGTGTACAGCGCGATCACCGCCGCGTTGCCGAGCGCGAAGCCGACCGCCGCCCGCGACGGCGCGTGGCCGAGGGCGCGATAGCCGAGCACGAACACTCCGCCCGAGACCAGCGCGATGCCGATCCATCCGAGCGCCGGCGGCAGTTCGCCGAGCACGGCGATGCCGGCCACCGCGGTGAGCAGCGGCGCGACGCCGCGCATCAGCGGATAGACCAGCGTCAGGTCGCCGGCGCGGTAGGCGGCGATCATCAGCGCGTAGTAGCCGAGATGGACCGTCACCGACGCGGCGATGAACGGCCACGCGGCCGCAGCCGGCAGCGGCACGACGAAGGCAAACGGAAGCGCCACCACGGCAGCACCGACGATGATGGCCGCGGTGTCGTGCAGCACGTCGCCGCCGCCCTTGATCATGGCGTTCCAGCCCGCGTGCAGCAGCGCCGCCAGCAGCACCGCCATCGAGACCTCGATGCTCACGGCGGTCCGCCGACCGGGCCGCCGGCGGCTTCACGCAATCACGGCGTCCGCGGCCGTGTACGGCAGGCCGAGCGCCTTCGCCACCGCCCTGTGGGTCACCTTGCCGGCGGCGATGTTCAGGCCGTTCTTCAGGTGCGGATCTTCGGCGAGCGCCTTGCGCCAGCCCTTGTCGGCGAGTGCCAGCGTGAACGGCAGGGTGGCGTTGTTCAGGGCGTAAGTCGAGGTGCGCGGCACCGCGCCGGGCATGTTGGCGACCATGTAGTGGACCACGCCGTCGACGACGTAGGTGGGCTCGGCATGGGTCGTCGGCCGGCTGGTCTCGACGCAGCCGCCCTGGTCGATGGCGACGTCGACGATGACCGAGCCGGGCTTCATCTTCGGCAGCATGGCCTTCGTGATCAGCTTCGGCGCCTCGGCGCCGGGGATCAGCACGCCGGAGATCACCAGGTCGGCGCGCAGCACCTCGCGCTCGACGTTGTCGGCGTTGGAAAACACGGTCACGGCGCGGCCGTTGAAGATGGCGTCGATCCTTCGCAGGGCGTCGATGTTCCGGTCGACCACCACCACCTGGGCGCCGGTGCCCACCGCCATCTGCGCCGCGTTGGTGCCGACCACCCCGGCGCCGAGGATCAGGATGCGGCCGGGCGGCACGCCGGGCACGCCGCCGAGCAGCATGCCCATGCCGCCGGCCGACTTCTCCAGGCAGCGCGCCCCGGCCTGGATCGCCAGCCGTCCGGCGACCTCCGACATCGGCGCCAGCAGCGGCAGCCCGCCCGCCGGCGAAGTGACGGTCTCGTAGGCGATGCAGATCGCCCCGCTCTCGATCAGCTCCCGCGCCTGCTCCGGGTCGGGCGCCAGGTGCAGATAGGTGAACAGCACCTGGCCCTCGCGCAGCATCCTGCGCTCGATCGCCTGCGGCTCCTTGACCTTGACGATCAGGTCGGCACCGCCGAAGACCTCGGCGGCGCCGCCGACGATGGTCGCGCCGGCGCGCTGGTAGTCGGCGTCCGTGGCGCCGATGCCGATGCCGGCCTGGGTCTGCACGACGACCGAGTGTCCGTGCGCGACCGCCTCGCGCACCGACGACGGCGTCAGGCCGACCCGGTACTCGTGGACCTTGATCTCTTTGGGTACGCCGATCTTCATGCCAGTGTCTCCCCGGTTCGCGAATGCCCCGGCGCGGCGGTCATGCGGCGGGCGCCGCTTCGGCCGCCATGTCGATGCCCATCTCGCGCAGCGTCGCGGCGATCGCCGCCACGACATTACGCATCTCGTTGGCGTCGATGGCGCCGATGCAGCCGACGCGGAAGGTCTCGACCTGCGTCAGCTTGCCCGGATACAGGATATAGCCGCGGGCGCGGACATGATCGTAGAAGGCGCGGAACGAGTACGCCGGGTGCGACGGCGCGTGGAAGGTGACGATGATCGGCGCCTGCACCGCAGGCTCGAGATAGGGACGGAAGCCGAGCGACCGCATGCCCTCGATCAGCGCCGCGCAGTTGGCGGCGTAGCGCGCGCCGCGCGCGGGCTGGCCGCCTTCGGCCCTGAACTGGTCGATGGCCGCGCGCAGCGCCGCGACCACGTGCGTCGGCGGCGTGAAGCGCCACTGCGTCGTGCGCTGCATGTAGGTGTACTGGTCGAGCAGGTCCATCGCCAGCGAGTGCGCATTGCCCTGGCTCGCCAGCAGCGCCTCGCGGCGGACGATCACGAAGCCCATTCCCGGCACGCCTTCGAGGCACTTGCCGCTGGCGGCCACCAGCGCCTCGAACGGCGTCGCGCGCGCATCGATCGGCAGGGCGCCGAACGAGCTCATCGCGTCGACGATCAGCGCGCGGCCAGCGGCGCGGCAGGCCGCGGCGATGCCTTCGAGATCGTTGCGGATGCCGGCGCCGGTCTCGCAGTGCACCAGCGCCACGTGGGTGATCGAGCGATCGGCGGCGAGCGCGGCCTCGACGATCGCCGCCGTCGCCGGCCGGTCCTCCGGCAGCGGCAGGTCGACGACCTCGCGCTGCAGATAGCGGCAGATCCTGACGATGCGGGCGCAGTAGGCGCCGTTGTTCGGCACCAGCACACGGCCGTCTCGTGGCACCAGGTTGCCGATCGCCGCCTCGACGGCGAAGGTGCCGGAGCCCTGCAACGGCACGCAGGCGGTGTCGTCGCCGCCGTGCACGATGTCCACCAGGTCGCGGCAGATGCTGGCGGTGATGCGGTTGAACGCCGCGTCCCAGGAGCCCCAGTCGCGCAGCATCGCCTGCTTGGTGGCGAGCGATGTCGTCAGCGGGCCCGGCGTGAGCAGGATCGGATCGTTGCCGACGATCATGGCCTTCTCCCCGACTGGTGTCGCCGCGCCGGCCTCACGACCGCGTCCCCCGCCGCCAGGCCTGGGTGCGGTTGACCAGCAGCCACTCGACGACGAAGAACAGCGCCGTCACCACCGCCGAGGTGGCGACGATCAGGGTGGCCATCGCCGCCGCCGCGCCGACATTGCCGGCCTCGTCCAGGTGCAGGATCGAAATCGCCGCCAGCGTCGTCTTCGGCGAATACAGGAACACCACCGCCGAAATCGTCGTCATCGCGTTGACGAAGTAGTAGCGGCTGATGTCGATCACCGACGGCAGGCACACCGGCACCGTGACCCGCCAGAAGGTCTTGTAGAAGGGCACTTTCAGCGATGCCGACACCGACTCGAACTCGTTGTCGAGCGCCTTCAGCGCCGTGACCGCCGTCAGGTGGCTGGAGGAGTAGAAGTGGACGATGGTCGAGATCACCAGGATCGCCATCGTGCCGTACAGGAAGCCGAGCGGGTTGGCCGGATTGTTGAAGAAGACGATGTAGCCGATGCCCAGCACCATGCCCGGCACCGCCATCGGCATCATC
>CAYLZU010000205.1:0-1191 GCA_964388005.1 uncultured Burkholderiaceae bacterium | reverse complement strand
CTCGATGCCGGTCTTCTCCAGCCAGTAGGCGCCGGCGAAGGTGACCGCGGCGCCGGCGGCCGCGCACCACGCCGCCATGACGACGCTGTTGGGCCAGGCGTTGCCGACGCCGGCCTCCTCGAAGCCGTAGGTGTAGTGGTTCAAGGTGAACGACAGGTTGTACGGCCAGACCCTGACGAACGAGCCGAACACCGCCATGCCGAGCACCAGCAGCAGCACGGCGGAGATCAGCACCACGTAGGCGAGCAGCAGACCGTCGCGGAGCCCATGCGGCCGCGGCGCATAAGGCACGCTGCGCGCCGACATCAGCGCCTTCTGCCGCCGCCGCACCGCATTGTCGACGAAGAAGGCGAGTACCGCCGGCGCCAGCAGCACCAGGCCGACCACCGCGCCCATCGAGAAGTTCTGCTGCCCGACCACCTGCTTGTAGACGTCGATCGCCAGCACCGGGTAATTGCCGCCGATCACCTTCGGCACGCCGAACTCCGACACCGCCATCGTGAACACCACCAGCGCCGCCGAGATCAGCCCGTAGCGGGCCCCCGGCAGGGTGATGGTCCAGAACTTGCGCCAGTCCGGCGTGGCCAGCGAGTCGGCGGCCTCGTACAGGCGGGCATCGGACAGGGCGAGGCCGGCGAGCAGGATCATCACCGCGTGCGGGAACGAGGCGAAGCTCATCGCCATCACCATGCCCGGCAGGCCGTAGATGGCCTTGAACCCGAACCATTCGATGACGAATTTCAGCCAGCCCTGGTTGCCGAACAGGTAGATGAACGACAGCGCCGCCAGCAGCGACGGCGCCAGGATCGGGATCATGGCGATGTTGCGCCACAGCCCCTTGAACGGAATGCAGCTGCGCTGGATCGCGTAGGCGAACAGGAATGCCGCCGGCACCGTGAACAGCGTCGTCAGCGCCGCGAACACCAGCGTGTTGGTCGCCGAATTGCCGAAGGCCGGGGAGGCGAAGTAGGTGGCGAAATTGGCCAGGCCAACGAACTCGCCGCCACGCCCTTCCAGGCTGCGGACCAGCAGGCTGGCGAGCGGCACCGTGAGGAACAGCAGCAGCGCGATGGCGAGCAGGAACACGCCGCCGCGGGCGACCACGAGTTCGGTCAGCAACGTCAGGCGGCGCGGCATCGGCGTGCGCTGGGCCATCGCGCTCACCGGGCTTGCCTCCGCGCTTCGCGCTCC
>CAYLZU010000204.1:892-6119 GCA_964388005.1 uncultured Burkholderiaceae bacterium | reverse complement strand
GGCCGGCCGAGGCGGCTGCGGGCACTGCGGTAGTCTTCGCGCCGCGTCCGGGTTCCGCGACGGAAGCGCGCGGCCGGGACCCTGCGGATCCGGGCGGCTGTCCCGTTCGACCGTCATCGCCGCGCCCGGCTCGCGCGTTGGCACGCAGATCCCGCTTGGAGACCGTTCGATGAAACCAGCGCGCTGGTGGCTCGCCGTACTGGCGATCACGGCTTTCGGCCACGCGGCGGCGGCCGCGCGGGCACCCGCCAGGACCGACGACGAGTTCGCCGCACGCCTCATCGTCAAGTTCCGCGATCAGGCGGCGGCGACGGCCCCGCAGCCGGAGTTGCAGCGGCGCATCGACGAACTCGCGGCTCGGCAGGCGCAGAGGCTACGGCTGGCGCGCAGCGTGTCGGACAGGACGCACGCGCTGTGGATCGAACGGCCCCTGCGCGGCCGTGAGCTCCAGCGCCTGCTGCAGCGGCTTGCAGCCGATCCCGCGGTCGAGTACGCGGTCGTCGATCGGCGCCGCTACCGCGCCGCGATCCCGAGCGATCCGTTGTTCAATCAGGCCCCGGAGACGGGGCAGTGGTGGCTGACGGCGCCGAACAGCACCTTCGTGTCGGCGATCGATGGCCCGCGCGCCTGGGAACTCACCCTCGGCGACCCGGCCATCGTCGTCGCCGTGCTCGACACCGGCGCCCTGTTCGCCCATCCGGACCTCGGCCGCGCCGAGAACGGCGGCAAGTTTCTGCAAGGCTATGACTTCGTCGGCGGCGTCGGCAGCGTCGACGGCACCACGGTGGCCAACGACGGCGACGGGCGCGATCCGGATCCGAGCGATCCCGGCGACTGGGTCAGTGCTTCGGACCAGCGCGATCCGCTGTTCTCGGACTGCGACGTTTCCGACAGCTCCTGGCACGGCACGCACATCGCCGGCATCATCGGCGCGCGGACCGATAACGGCACCGGTGTGGCCGGCATCGGCTGGAACACACCGGTGCTGCCGGTGCGGGTGCTCGGCAAGTGCTTCGGGTACGACTCCGACATCATCGCCGGCATGCGCTGGGCGGGCGGGCTGGCGGTGCCGGGGGTGCCGGTCAACACGACCGCGGCCCGGGTGCTGAACGTCAGCCTCGGGTCGCTCGGCGAGTGCACGACGCCGTACCGCAGCGCGGTCGACGAACTGCGGGCGCGTAATGTGCTCGTCGTTGCCGCCGCCGGAAACGACGGCGAGCGCGCCGTCGCTTCTCCCGGCAACTGCCCCGGCGTGGTTTCCGTCACCGCCCTGCGCCACGTCGGCACCAAAGTCGGTTTCGCAAACTATGGCCCCGGGATCACGATTGCCGCGCCGGGCGGCAACTGCGTCAACGTCGGCGCCGGCCAGCCGTGCCTGTATCCGATCATCTCGGCCGATAACGACGGCAGCCGCGGTCCCGGCAACATGATCTACGGCGGCAAGCTCGGCACGAGTTTTTCGACGCCGATGGTCGCCGGTGTCGCCGCGCTGATGCTCAGCCGCGATCCGCTTCTGACCAACGACGATCTCATCGAGCGCCTGCGGCTGACGACACGCGTCTTCCCGGCCGCCGACCCGGCGTTGTTCAGTTGTTCCGATCCGGCATTCGTGCCGAACCCCGACGGCGACCTGCCCAACGACGGGCAGTGCAACTGCACGTCAACGTCTTGCGGCGACGGCATGCTCGATGCCGGCCGCGCCGTGCGCGCCGCGACCAATGCCGTGGCGGTGGTGTTCGGGCCGAGCACCGGCACGCAGGGTGAAGCGGTCGCCTTCGACGGCTCGCGCAGCCTGCCGGCGCCGCGCCAGCAGATCACGTCGTACCGGTGGTCGGTGCTCGAGGGGCCGGCCGGCGGCGCGTTCGCCTCGCCGAACTCGGCGGCCTCCCAGTTCAGCGGCAGCGCCGGCCAGTACACGCTGCGGCTGGCGGTCGCCGACAGCGCCGGCACGACCGACAGCTACGACTTCGTGCTGGCGCTGACTCCGACAACCGGCGGCAGCACGGGTGGTGGCGGTGGCGGCGCGTTGTCGCTGCTGCACCTCGCCGTCCTCGCCGGCCTGCTGGCTGGCAGGAGGCGGCTCAGCCATTGAACTGGCGCCGGCTCGACCGGAGCGCGGCGGCCAGCCCGAGAGCGGTTCCGCAAGCCGCGCCGAAAAGGTGAGCCTGCGGCACGGTGGCGGCGCCGAGCCAGTCCGAGTAGGCGGTTTCGGCGCCGCGCGGGAACTCCAGTGCCACCTTGATCCAGCCGCCGGCGATCAGGGCCAGCGCGAGCAGCGCCGGCGTCCTGCGCGCGGCTCCGATGGCATTGGCCAGCATCGCCGCGGCGCCGGCGAAGTACAGCGCATGCAGCACGCCGGAGGCGCCGCGGTACCAGGCGATCGCTGGATACAGCGCCGCCAGCGCCAGCGAGACGAACACCCCTGCTGTCGCCAGGCACAGCAACTGCGCGCCGGCGCCGAGTTCGCGCTCGAACAGCCGCGCCAGCACGAGCCAGGCGCCGGCGTTGACGAGCGCGTGCCGCCAGTTGACATGAACGAGATGCGCCGTCAGCAGCCGCCACGGTTCCGCGGCCAGCAGCGCTCGCCGGTACTCCAACGCCGACGACACGTCGGGAACCGCATGCAAAACGAGAATCAGCGCCGCGCCGGCGAGCGCCAGCGCGAAGGCTCGGGAAGGGCCGCGGCGCGTGGAAGACATCGACGCATCATGCCGCGCCCGGGCAAGTCGCGTCGCCGTGCCGACATCGCGGCTCGCGTCGCCGTCCCGACATCCTGCGTCCGTATAATTTTAGCCATCCGGTCGGGCGGCCGTCGCCCCTGCCATCTCGGCAACTCCGTCTCATCCCTACCCGATTCCGCCGCCGCCATGAAAGTCAAGCTGCTGTCCGATCTCGCCGCCTCCGGAGCGCTCGCCGGCAAGCGAGTCTTCATCCGCTCCGATCTGAACGTGCCGCAGGACGATGCCGGCAACATCACCGAAGACACGCGCATCCGAGCCTCGGTGCCGGCGATCAGGATGGCGCTCGACGCCGGCGCGGCGGTGATGGTCACCTCGCACCTCGGCCGGCCCAAGGAGGGCGAGTTCAAGCCCGAGGACTCGCTGGCGCCGGTGGCGAAACGGCTCGGCGAACTGCTCGGCCGCGAGGTGCCGCTGCGCGCCAACTGGGTCGACGGGGTCGAAGTCGCCCCGGGCGAGGTCGTGGTGCTGGAGAACTGCCGCGTCAACAAGGGCGAGAAGAAGAACAGCGACGAGCTGGCGCAGAAGATGGCGAAGCTCTGCGATGTCTACGTCAACGACGCCTTCGGCACCGCCCACCGCGCCGAGGCGACCACGCACGGCATCGCCAGGTTCGCGCCGGTGGCCTGCGCCGGACCGCTGCTGGCGGCCGAGATCGAGGCGCTGGGCAAGGCGGTCGAGCAGCCGAAGCGGCCGCTGCTGGCGATCGTCGCCGGATCGAAGGTCTCGACCAAGCTCACCATCCTCAATCACCTGGCGCAGAAGGTCGACCTGCTGGTGGTCGGCGGCGGCATCGCCAACACCTTCCTGCTCGCCGAGGGGATGAAGATCGGCAAGTCGCTGGCCGAGCCGGACCTCGTGCCCGAGTGCCGCAAGGTGCTGCAGACGCTGGCGGAAAAGGGCGGCACGCTGCCGCTGCCGATCGATGTCGTGGTGGCGAAGGAATTCAAGGCCGACGCGCCGGCCAGCGTCCGCCGCGCCGACGACGTGCGCGACGACGAGATGATCCTCGACATCGGCCCGCAGAGCACACTCGCCCTGACGCGGGTGATCAGCTCCGCCGGCACCATCGTCTGGAACGGCCCGGTCGGCGTGTTCGAGTTCGACGCCTTCGCCAACGGCACGCACCAGATGGCGCTGGCGATCGCCGAGGCGACCGCGCGCGGCGCCTTCTCGCTTGCCGGCGGCGGCGACACGCTGGCGGCCATCGCCAAGTACGGGATCGGCGACAAGGTGAGCTACATCTCGACCGGCGGCGGCGCCTTCCTCGAATTCCTCGAAGGCAAGACGCTGCCGGCGATCGAGGTGCTGCAGCAGCGGGCAGCGGGTTGACGGTCGCGCCGGCCGTGCGTCAGCGATCGCTGCGCCGTCGGGCCGTTCACTGCGGCGCTGTCGCGGCTGTGCCGCCGCGGAACCGATGATGCCGAACCGGGGGTCCGGAATGCTCCGCAGCACCAAGATCGTCGCCACGCTCGGGCCCGCATCGAGCGATCCCGGGGTCCTGGGCCGGATGCTTGCCGCCGGCGTCGATGTCCTGCGCTTCAACTTCTCGCACGGCACGGCCGAAGAGCACATCACCCGGGCGACGCTGGTGCGCGAGCTGGCCGCCGCTGCCGGCCGCGAGGTGGCGATCATGGCCGACATGCAGGGGCCGAAGGTGCGCATCGGCCGCTTCGAGGGCGGCCGCGTCGAACTGCAGCGCGGCAGCCGCTTCGTGCTCGACGCCAACTGCGAGCTCGGCGACGCCGGCCGCGTCGGCCTCGACTACAAGGACCTGCCGAAGGACGTCCGCCCGGGTGACGTGCTGCTGCTGAACGATGGCCTGATCGTGCTCGACGTGCAGCGTGTCGCCGGGGCCGAGATCGAGACCCTGGTGCGGGTCGGCGGCGAACTGTCCAACAGCAAGGGCATCAACAAGCAGGGCGGCGGCCTGTCGGCGCCGGCGCTTACCGCCAAGGACGTGCGCGACATCGAGACCGCGATGGCCTTCGCGGCCGACTACATCGCGGTGTCGTTCGTCAGGAACAGCACCGACATCGAGATGGCCCGGAGGCTGGCGATGATCGCCGGCGAACGGCACGGCGTGGCGCCGATGATCATCGCCAAGATCGAACGCGCCGAGGCGATTCCGGCGCTGAAGGAAATCATCGGTGCCGCCGACGGCGTGATGGTCGCCCGCGGCGACCTGGCGGTGGAGGTCGGCAACGCCGCGGTGCCGGCGCTGCAGAAGCGGATCATCCGCATGGCGCGCGAAGCGAACAAGCTCGCCATCACGGCCACACAGATGATGGAGTCGATGATCGTCAACGCCTCGCCGACCCGGGCCGAGGTCAGCGACGTCGCCAACGCCGTGCTCGACGGCACCGACGCGGTGATGCTGTCGGGGGAGACCGCCAGCGGCAGGTATCCGGTCGAGGTGGTCGAGACGATGGCGGCGATCGTGCTCGAAGCCGACCGCTCGGAAACGCCCGGCCTCGACCAGCAGTTCC
>CAYLZU010000204.1:0-882 GCA_964388005.1 uncultured Burkholderiaceae bacterium | reverse complement strand
CAACGAGACCTTCACCCGGGTCGACCAGTCGATCGCCTACGGCGCGCTGTTCACGGCGGCGCACCTGCACTGCGCGGCGATCGTGGCGCTGACCGATTCGGGTTCGACCGCGCTGTGGATGAGCCGGCACGACATCGACATTCCCATCTACGCCCTGACGCCTAACGTGGCGACACAGCGCCGTCTGGCGCTGTACCGCAACGTGCGGCCCCTGCCGTTCCACACCCGGCCCGATCGCGACACCGCGCTCGCCGACGCCGAGCAGCTGCTGTTGGACGGCAGGCAGGTCAAGTCGGGCGACCTGATCGTGTTCACCTGCGGCGAGCCGATGGGCCAGCCTGGCGGCACCAACACGCTGAAGATCGTGCGGGTCGGAGGGCGTGCATGAACCCAGATGCGGCGGCGTGCAGCTCCGAAGAGACTCATGTCAGTTGCTCCACCGCGCCCGGCGCGAGCCGCGACCGATGAAACGAGGTTGCGCGTCGGCCGGGCGCACATGAACGGCGCCGCGCTGCCGGGCAGCACGGACAGACATTTCCAACGGCACAAGAGGAGGATCTGATGGCACTGGTATCGATGCGGCAGCTTCTGGACCACGCGGCGGAAAACGGCTACGGCATTCCCGCCTTCAACGTCAACAATCTCGAGCAGGTGCAGGCGATCATGGAAGCCGCCGCCGAGGTCAACGCGCCGGTGATCATGCAGGCGTCGGCGGGCGCGAGGAAATACGCCGGCGAGAAGTTCCTCGCCCACCTGATCCAGGCGGCGATCGAGAGCTACCCGGCGATTCCGATTGCCATGCACCAGGACCACGGCGCCTCGCCCGCGGTGTGCGAGAGCGCGATCAAGCTCGGCTTTTCCAGCGTGATGATGGACGGCTCG
>CAYLZU010000203.1:0-6136 GCA_964388005.1 uncultured Burkholderiaceae bacterium | reverse complement strand
TCCCAGTCGCACTGCAGCTGCATCCAGAACGTCGCTTCGTTGCCGAAGTAACGCGCCAGGCGCACGGCGGTGTCGGCGGTGATGCCGCGGTGGCCGCGGATCAGTTCGTTGACGCGCCGGCGCGAGATGCCGAGCGCGGTGGCCAGCGCCTGCTGGGTGATGCCGGCCGGCTTGAGAAAACGCGTGTCGAGGAAGTAGCCCGGGTGCACCGGCGCGCGCCGGGTGCCCAGCCTCGGCGCCCGCGGCGTGCGCGCCGGCCCCGCAGCCGCGGTTCCGCGCGCCGCCGTCTTGCCGCGCGCCATGGTCATCATCGCAGGAGCAATCAGGGCTTGCGCAGGCGCCAGCCGTTGACCATCGTGCTGATGATCGTCTCCCTGGTGAAGACGTCCTGCCGCACCACCATGTAGATGTGGACCATCGAGAAGACGATCAGGTACCACATGCCGAGGCGGTGAAAGGTGTGCAGCTGCTGGCTGTCACCGACCAGCGGCTGCAGCCACGACGTGAACCACGCGTGCTGCCAGCTCGCCATGCCTGCGCCCTCGCCGTACAGCGCGAAGCCGGAGAGGATCATCCAGATCGCGCCGAGCACGTACATGAAGAACATCGCCAGCGCCGCCATCGGGTTGTGGCCCTCGTAGCTGCCGGGATCCTTCCTCAGGTACAGGTAGAACAGCACGTCGTTGAAGAAGCCCTTCCAGAAGGTCGGCGTGAAAATGGCCACCGGCACGGCAAAGAGCTCGCGCGCGTACTTGTTGCCGACGAAGGCCCAGTACACCCGCAGCACCAGGAACACCGCGAAGATGTAGCCGGCGGAGAAGTGCAGGAAACGGATGTAGCCGAACCAGAAGTTGTCCGACGCCTCGCCCGGCACCGTCGGCGGCGGCACGCCGATCAGGAACCCGGTGCCGATGAGGACGAACATCGCCAGCATCATCACCCAGTGCCACAGGCGGACCGGCGCTTCCCAGACGTAGACGGCGTGGCCGCCGCCTCCCGGACTGCTGACTGCTGCCATCGCGGCCTCCTCGCTTCTTAGCGCACCGTGACGCGCGTGATCTCCTCGCCTTCCGGCGAGACCACGTGCGTGGCGCAGGCCAGGCACGGATCGAAGCTGTGGATCGTGCGCAGGATCTCCAGCGGCTGCTCGGGCACGGCCATCCTGGTGTTCATCAGGCTGGCCTCGTAGGCGCCGATCTGGTTCTTCGGGTCGCGCGGACCGGCGTTCCAGGTGGTCGGCACGATGCACTGGTAGTTGTCGATCTTGGTGTTGCGGATGCGGATCCAGTGCCCGAGCGCCCCGCGCGGAGCCTCGCAGTAACCGGCGCCGCGGGCATCCGCCGGCCAGGTCCGCGGTTCCCACATGTCGACGTTGGCGGTGGCGAGGTTGCCGGCCTTGATGTTGGCCATCAGCTTGTCGAAGAAGTACTTCATCTTGTGCGCCGCCCAGGTGCACTCCAGCCCGCGCGCCGCCGTGCGGCCGAGGGTGGAGAACAGGGCCGGCAGCGGCACGTCGAGCTTCTTCAGCACCATGTCGACGGGCTCCTTGAACTCGGGGATGCCCATCGCGTAGTAGGTGACGTAACGGGCCAGCGGACCGACCTCCATCGGCTGGCCCTTGAAGCGCGGCGCCTTGACGTACGAGTACTTGGCCGACTCGTCGACCGACTCGATGTTGGTGCGCGTGCCCTTGGTCGCCTTGCCGAGCACGAAGTTCGGCTCGGTGACGCCGTCCCACGGGTGCAGCCCCTTGGTCTCGTCCGGGTACTTGTACCAGCTGTGGGTGACGTACTCCTGGATCATCGACGGATCCTTCAGATCCACCGGGTGGATCTCCTTCAGGTTGCCGCCGAGGATCGCCCCGCGCGGCATCATCAGGCTCTTGTTCGAGTCGTCGTTGGCGATGTCGGGGAACTCGCCGTAGCACAGCAGGTTCTGCGACGAGATGCCGCCGCCGATCGCGCCCCAGTCCTTGTAGAAGCTGGCGATCGCCAGCAGTTCGGGTGCGGGTTCTTGCCGCCGAAGATGGTCTGGATCTTGACGATCTCGCGCTGGAAGTCGAGCGCCTGCAGGTAGTGGCCAACCGCCATCAGGTTCGCCTCCGGCGGCAGCTTGTACGCGGGGTGGCCCCAGTAGGCGTTGGCGAACGGCCCGAGCTGGCCGCTGTCGACGAACTTCTTCAGCCGCGAATGCAGGTCGCGGTAGTAGCCGGGCGAGGACATCGGCCAGTCGCTGATCGACTGCGCGAGTTCCGAGGTCTTCTTCGGATCGGCCTTCAGCGCCGAGACCACGTCGACCCAGTCGAGCGCGTGCAGGTGATAGAAGTGCACGAGGTGGTCATGCGCGTACAGCGTCGCGTGCATCAGGTTGCGGATGATGTTGGCGTTGTCGGGGATCTTGATCTTCAGCGCGTCCTCGACGCAGCGCACCGATGCGAGCGCATGCACGCCGGTGCAGACGCCGCAGATCCGCTCCACGAACGCCCACGCGTCGCGCGGGTCGCGGCCCTTGAGGATCACCTCGAGGCCGCGCCACATCGTGCCGGTGGACACGGCATTGCTGATGACGTTGTCCTTGTTGAGGTTGACCTCGATGCGAAGGTGGCCCTCGATGCGGTTGATCGGGTCGACGACGACCCGCCTGCCGGAATTGTCGAGCTTGAAGCCCTGGGTTTCGATGACTGACATGGCGTGGTCCTCCGACTAGGCCTTGGTCGTTGACTTGGGCTTGCCGGCGGCGGCGCGCTGGATCGCGCCGACCGCGGCATGGGCGACGATGGCCGCTCCGACCACCCCGGCCGCCACCGCGCCGACCTTGTCGGCGTTGTGCTCGACGCCGAAGTCCTTGATGTTGGTCAGGCGGTCGTAGAACGAACCGCGGTCCCAGAAATCGTCTTCCGAGCAGCCGATGCAGCCGTGGCCGGAGCCGATCGGGAAGCTGACGCCCTCGTTCCAGCGCGTGGTCGAGCAGGCGTTGTAGGTGGTCGGGCCCTTGCAGCCGACCTTATAGAGGCAGTAGCCGGCCCGCGCCCCGGCGTCGTCCCACTGTTCGACGAACTGGCCGGCGTCGAAGTGCGGCCTCCGATAGCACTTGTCGTGGATGCGCTGGCTGTAGAACATCAGCGGCCGGCCCTGGCGGTCGAGCATCGGCAGGCGGTCGAAGGCGGCCACGTAGCTGACCACGCCGCTCATCACCTCGGCGATCGGCGGGCAGCCCGGAACCTTGACGATCGGCTTGTCGAGAATCACTTTGTCGACCGGCACCGCCTTGGTCGGGTTCGGCTTGGCGGCCTGCACGCAGCCCCAGCTGGCGCACGAGCCCCAGGCGATCACCGCCTTGGCGTGCTTGGCGTATTCCTTCAGCACCTCGACGAACGGCCGGCCGTAGTAGATGCAGTACATGCCGTCCTCGTTCAGCGGCGGGTTGCCCTCCACCGCCAGGATGTACTGCCCCTTGTACTTCTCGATCGTGTCGTGGGCGTTCTTGCGCAGCTGGTCGCCGGCGGCGGCCGACAGCGTCATGTGGTAGTCGAGCGAGATCGTGTTCAGCACCACGTCCGTGACCAAGGGGTGCGCCGAGCGGATAAAGGACTCCGAGCAGCAGGTGCACTCGAGCCCTTCGATCCAGATCACCGGCAGGCGCGGCCGGGTCTGCAGCGCCCTGGCCATCTCCTGCGCCTGCGCCTGGCTCAGGCCCAGGGAGGCCGCGGTCAGGCTGACGTACTTGAGAAAGCTGCGCCGCGTGACGCCCTGCATGCGCAGGCGTTCGTAGAAGGTCTCGATCATTGCGGTCTCCGGTGGGTCCGAGCGCCCGGCTGGCGAATGAGGTGCACCTCTCCCGCCGCCTGCCGGGACTTGCGCGCAAGCGTGCGCCGGACCGCCCCGACGGTGATTGACGGCCATCAAGGGCGACCGCGAACGGCCGCCGGACGTAACGGAATCCGTTACAGCAGCGGCCGGGATTACTTCAGCAGATCGCTCGACAATTCGACCCGATTCGCGGCCATGCGAGGCGGCGCATGGGCGGCGAGTCGCTTCCCGCCGCGGTCCGGATCAGGCGAAGCGGCCGAGCCTGACCTGGGTGTTGCCGGGCTTCAGGTGTTTCATCGACGGCATCACCAGCACCGTGCGGTCGTATGGCGCCCGCCAGATGACGGGCTCGCCGGTGTCGGGGTCGGCATCCTCGGCGATCGGCGTGCCTTCCTTCTCGACCACGCCGAGGCCCTCGATCGGCACGAGGAAGCGGAACTGCATCGATCGCGCCACCACCGCCTCGGTGACCCGCACCAGCCGCTGCCCGGCGGGCGGATTCAGGCGCAACCGCGGCCGGACCCACGCCTCGTCGGCGATGCCGGTCGCGCGCAGGAAGCGCAGCAGGGTGTCGATCGCCACCTCGGCGGCTGCCTGCTCCCAGTGCTGGCCGCACTCGACCAGCACCGCGCGCCGTGGGCTTTGCGGATCGCCGAAGCCGCCGCGCTCGATCATGCGCAGTCCGGCCGGGTGACCGGTATCGAGCAGCAGGTCGGCCGGCACCCCGATGGCGCGCGCGAAGTCGGCGTTCTTCTCGACCGTGCCGCAGACCATGATCGGCCGGCAGGGCTCGTGCATCGAGTGCAGGTCGAGGAGAAAGTCGGCGGCATCGACGAAGGGCCGCAGCAGCCGCGCCCGGCGCAGCTCGACCGAGTCGCGCGGCCCGAACAGGACGTCATCGGCCCAGACGCGGTTGTAGTCCTCGTCGACGTAGCGCGAGGCGTCGGGATCGTCGAAGTCGAAGCGGGCATAGGCCTCGACGTTGGCGAAGGCAAGCGTCAGCCTGCCGCGCGCCGGGCGGAAGCCCTCGCGCAGCAGCCAGTCCAGCGCGATGGCGCCGCAGAACTCGTTGCCGTGCGTCAGCGCCTGCACCAGCACGTTCGGGCCGGGGCGGCCGGAGTCGAGCGCGTGCACGTAGTCGACGCCGGTGTTGGCGGAGCGCCAGGGCGCGATGTCGGGCGGCGACAGTTCGACCGGAAAGTGCTCAGCCACGCCGGATCTCCGCGGAAATGAAATCGTTGATCGCCTCGACGAGGCGGGTGAGGTTGGCCCGCAGACGGTCGAACCCGGCGTGCTTGCCGCGCGTCGCCTCGTCCATGTACAGGTTCTTGTTGATCTCCACCTGCAGGCTGTGCCGACAGGCAGCCGGATCCGAGTAGGCGCGCACGAGTTCGACGCCCTTGTACGGGTCGTTGACGGCGACCTCGTAGCCCATCGCCGCCAGCGTCGAACGGACGAACTCGGTGAAGCGCGGGTCGCAGGTCGTGCCGTCGCGGTCGCCGAGCACGAACTCGGCGCGCGGCCTGCCTTCATCGCCCTCGCCCATCTTGCCGCCGACCGAGGGCATCGAGTGGCAGTTGAGGTGATAGACGGCGCCGAAGCGCGAATGCGTCTCGTCCAGGAGCCGCCGCAGCCGCGCGTGGTACGGCGCGTGGCAGCGTTCGATCCGCGCCATCACCTCGTCGACCTTGAGCCGGCGGCCGTAGATCGGGCGGCCGTCGTCGAGCGTGCGCCAGACCAGCGCCTTGCCGATCCTGCTCTTGCCGCTCGGCACGTGCTCGTGCGGCCAGTGGCCGCCTTCGATCAGCTCCAGGTCGATGTCGCCCTGGTGTCGGTTGGGATCGAGATAGGTGCGCGGGAACAGCGCCGCCAGCAACGGCACGCCGAGTTCGGTGGCGGGGGCGTACAGCTCGTCGACGTAGCAGTCCTCGCCTTCGCGCAGGTCGAATTCGCTCACCGCCGCGTCGAAATCGGCGGGGAAGTCGCGGCCGGAGTGCGGCGAGTCGAGCACCAGCGGCGTTGCCGCCGCGGCCGGGCCATGCTGAGTGATCGGTCGGCTGATCATCGGTTGCTCTCGGGTGGCGGGGCGCCGGCGTGCGATCGCGGGCGCGCGACGGAAGGCGAGCGTGCCGCGCCGGCGGACCCGCCGTCAATCATTGAGATGGCACGCCGAGGCGCGCCCCGGCGCGATCTCGCGCAGCACCGGTGCCTCGGTCGAGCAGCGCGCCATCGCGCGCGGGCAGCGTGGGTGGAAGTGGCAGCCCGGCGGCGGCGCCAGCGGCGACGGGATCTCGCCCTTGATCGGCACGAAGCTGCGCCGCTTGCGA